>NZ_JBFJHD010000046.1:0-19249 GCF_041613455.1 Pseudoalteromonas sp.
GTAACAGTTAAGCGTCGCGGTGCAGTTCGCCGTGCTAAGCTTTACTACCTACGTGAGCGTTCTGGTAAATCTGCACGTATTAGAGAAAAACTTAACTAATACGCGCTGTTTAGCAACGCAAAAAAACGGGTTGCAGCCTTTTAGGTTGCAACCCGTTTTGGTTTTTATAAGTATAAATTTACAGCTTCCCCCTGCCGTGATAACACGCGTGCTGCAATAATCAGTGCAGGCGACACAGCGACATTCCCCTTACAATCAGCAGCGCTCACTATGCGTGCTCAAGTTTAAGATAATAACAAAGCTGTAATGTTAATTACGGTGCGCAGGTTGACCGAATCGCGATGATGAAGTGAAGCGGGTTGCTATGTTGAAGGCAATAAAAAGGGCGCCAATGCACCCTTTTAGAGACTAAGCTGTAGCTTAGTTAATGATATTAATAAGCATTATTTTACGTTATGAATATGCACATCGCGTTGTGGGTAAGGAATAGAGATACCTTCTTTATCAAACGCTTTTTTCACTTTTTCTTGCATATCCCAGTAATACGGCCATAAATCATCGGTAGCGACCCAGACGCGAAACATCAGGTTTACCGAGTTATCGCCTAGGCTACCAACACCAATGCGCGGCCCTGGATCGGTTAATGAGCGTTCGTCTTCTTCAAACAGACGCTTTAAAATACCCTTGGCGGTATCAATGTCGTCATCATACGAAATACCAAAAGTCATGTCACAGCGGCGTTTATCGTAAATACTCACATTGACTAACGTGGCATTTGACAAGCTCCCGTTTGGAATAACAATACGGCGGTTATCAAAGGTATTGACCACAGTATACAGAATTTGAATTTCGATTACCGAGCCCATAAAGCCTTGTGCTTCAATGGTGTCGCCAACCTTAAATGGTTTGAAAATAAGTAACAGCACACCGCCTGCAAAGTTAGCTAAGCTACCTTGTAGCGCAAGACCAACAGCAAGACCTGCCGCACCTATTACCGCAATAAATGACGTGGTGGCAATACCAATCATAGAGGCCACGGAGATCAGCAACATGACTTTCATGATCACACTGATGAGCCCACATAGGAAGGTATTAAGCGTGGGGTCTTTTTGACCCAGTTTTTTGTCTAATACGGCAACAAAACGATTTATTAGCCACAAACCTACGACTAAGGTAACAATAGCGAGCACTAACTTAGGTGCATAAGTCATTACTAACGCTAAAGCTTGATCTAATAATTGTGAGGCATCTATATCGGTGCCTATTATCTCTTCCATACAACGTTTCCTTGCTTTAGTAAGTTTACTATTTGAATTAGATAGGATAAACGTGATGCTACAGCAATGCAACTAACAGCGGCTTTACTCTTTATCGTTAAACAAAGTAGCGGCGGGCAGAGATGGCGCTAGATTAAACTAACGGCTAAGTTAAGCGCGTTGTTCTCGACTGAGTCCTCCATTTAGCGGGAATCTTTTTAGCTGTTTAGCCTTTTATCGCTCTAGCGTTCCTGTTAGTATTTTACGTATCGATTAGTTTACTTTATGTAAATTTAAATTTACGTTTTTAGTAGTATGCAAGGTGGTATGGAAAGTGGCAAATATAAATGATTTGGCCCAGTTAAGACAGGGGATTGATGAATGCGATGCACAGCTAGTTGCATTACTTGCTAGACGTAATCGTCTTACTCAGCAGGTTGGTGCTATTAAGCAGCAAACGGGCGCACCGTTGCATGCTCCGCAGCGAGAAGCAGAGCTGCTAGCTGCGCGTCGTCAAGAAGCTATTAATCAAGGCGTAAACCCAGAGTTAGTAGAAGATATTTTACGCAGAATGATGCGCGAAGCGTATCAAAACCAACAAGCTAAGTTAGCCTGTGCTGCCCCCCATTTATCGCCGATTGTTATTGTGGGTGGAAAAGGGGCCATGGGGCAACTGTTTGCCAAGCAATTTAAACGTTCTGGCTACGAAGTAAAGACGTTAGACAAACAAGATCAAGCCAATGCCGCTGCGATTCTTAAGGGCGCTAAGTTAGTGCTCGTCAGTGTGCCTATTAATGCGTTGCAGTCCGTTGTGGCGGCTTTACCTAAGCTCGATGACGATTGTTTACTGGTAGATATAACCTCGGTAAAGCAAGCACCATTAACCGCATTGAAAGCGGCGCACAGTGGCCCCGTGGTAGGATTACACCCAATGTTTGGGCCCGATATTTCACATTGGGTTAAACAAACTGTGGTGGTATGTGAAGGGCGCCAGCCAGAAGTCGCCAAAGGTTTATTAGCACAGTTGCAGGTGTGGGGTTGCCAATTAGTTGAACTGGATGCGAAAAAACATGATGAAGCGATGCAGATCATTCAAGTGATGCGGCATTTAACTACTTTTGTTTATGGCCAATTTTTGGCAAAGCAAAGCCATACACTCGCTGAGCTGCGCAGTTGTTCATCGCCTATCTACCAATTAGAGCTGATGATGGTCGGGCGCTTATTTGCACAATCACCCGAGTTATACTCAGATATTATGTTAGCGCAATTTGATAATGTTGAAGGCTTACTTGATCAATATCAGCAGACCTTTGCCACGACGCTTAAAAAATTAAAAGCAGGGGATAAACCGGCACTTATCGAGGCATTTGCCGAGGCAAAGGCCTACTTTTCAGACTCAACAGCCCAGTTTTTAACCCAAAGCCGTAGTTTATTAAATAAAGCCAATGATGCTAAGGTACTCGACTAATAAAAACGGGCTTAGTTTATAGTACAAAAAAAGGGCCTGATGGCCCTTTTTAAGCTGTAAGTTAAGCTTGTGATTACGTGTTTACACTCACCGCTTGCAGTGACTCACTTTGATAACAGCCCAAAATACGGACATACTGAGTATGCTCTTTCAGCTCATCAAGCGCATCTTTTACGTGGTTATCGGCTAAGTTCGCTTCTAAGTCTACGTAAAATACCTCTTCCCAAGGATTACCGGGTGTGGGGCGAGATTCAAGTTTTACTAAATTAATTTGATGCTGTTTAAAAATCATTAAAGCATCGGCTAATGAGCCAGCCTGTTGTTTGGTTGACATGATTAAACTGGTTTTTGTTGGAATTTGCTTTGAGACTTGTAGCGGTTTACGTGCCACTACAATAAAGCGACTGTGGTTTTCGCTTTGGTTTGCTAAATTAGACTTGATCACTTCCAAGCCAACATTTTTGCCTGCCTGTGCAGAGCCTATAGCGGCGCTGTTTGGCGTGTTTAAAGCAGATTGCAGTGCGCTGGAGGTTGAATCACAGGTTTCGTGCTGTAACTCACCTAAGCCTTGTAAAAAACGGCTACATTGCGCAAATGGCTGTGGGTGGGCAAATAGTTTGGTTATCTGGCTCAGTTCAGTATCGGGAGTGGCTAGTAAACAATGCTCAACGCTGTGCGTTACTTCGCCAACAATAGAGACTTGTGCATGCTGTAGTAAATCAAACACTTCGTTAATACTACCAGAGCTAGTATTTTCAATGGGTAGTAAGCCAAAGTCGGCTTGGCCATTTTCAACTTTTCCAGTTATTTCATCAAATGAGCTACAGCCAATTTCGATTAACTTGCCCGGGCGACGACTAAAGTATTTATGACACGCTAGTTGACTATAAGAACCTTGTCCGCCTAAATAAGTAACCCGATGAGTTTCGCTTAATACATCGGGGTTAAGGTTTCTTTGCAGCATCGCTTGCTGATGAAGCACTGAGTCTTCTAAAATAGTTTGAAACACATTATTTACGTAATACGCGTCTAATCCGAGTGACTTACCGTACCCGATGAGTTTTTCTAATAGGGCTTGTTCGCGCGCTTCATCACGGATCGGTTTATTATTGGCTATTTTAAATTCCACCACGCCATGGCTAATACGGCGTCGTTTGGCTAATAATACCAGTAAATCGGAATCGATTTCATTGATATCGTGTCGAAGTGCATTCAATACATCATTGCTCATTTGGCTTTCCTCATTCCAAAAAATAGGCTGTTATCACAGCAAAAACAAAAAAGCCTCCCAAGTGGGAGGCTTTGCTATTCGGTTGATTTTATCTCACAAACAGTTCAGCCTCTCCTACATAAAGAAGCTAAAAAACGAAAATAAAGTAACTGTGTAAATAATATTCATGCTAGTAATGTATGGAGAGTTACAGTTAATGTCAATAACACTTAGCTGAAAGATGCAGTGAACGGCTATTTATTTTTAAACACTTTGTTTTTTTGGATAATGTACAAATAATTTATAAATATGATTTTGGATCTGGTATATTTATTTTAACTATATAGAAAAATAATAATTATTAATAATAAGGTTGGCTTGTGGTCTATCGACGCCCTCCGTCTCGGTTCGGGATAAATTCACTGAGCGTAAAGCTATCGTTGTTGATTTCTGCAATTTGTTTAATTGCTGGGGTGTTTGCTGCGGTATTAATGCTTAAGTCTGAAGAAAAACAGCTTGTTTTTGAAGAGCATGAGATATTAAAACACTCCAATGAATTACTGTTGAAGCAGTTTAACAACTTAATATCGATCAAACAAAAAGTAGCTGAGCAAGCCAATTTAGTGGTTAGTCAGCAGTTATTTAATGGCCCTTCTTTGTTAGCAAACAGCAGCAACAGCAAGTTGCAATTTAACGCAGATGGCTCGATTCGTAGCAGCGCAGCGGATGGACTTTCGGCCGCGTTTATTCCCCAAGTTAGTTACTCACCTTTTTATAAACAACTCATTACCGACTCAGAAACATTATGGAGCGTGATTGCGCCCACCTTAACGCAAGAATTTATTAACTTTTATTTAGTCACTAAAGACAGCTTTATAAGAATAGCGCCGGCTAACTGGGCTTTAGATGTTCCCGCCGACTATTTATTTAGTCAAAGTAATATTTTTAATTACGCTCAGCCGCAAATTAACCCCCAGCATCAAGCTGCATGGACAAAAGCATATTACGATAAAGTGTCGCAGCAGTGGCTGATCAGTTTAATTGTGCCCATTTATAAAAATAATGAATTGCTAGGGGTTACGGGTAGCGATATTCATCTAGCGCAATTACTGTCGCAATTACCGATAGGCGGTAAAGAAAAAAGTTTAATGGTGTTTGATAGTGAAGGACACTTATTAGCACACCCTAAGTTAACGCCATCTAATTACGCACACTATGGTGAAAGCGGGAAAAAGTTGTTAGCTAAAGATTTTATTGATAAAGAGCTGCAGTACATTGTTGATGATGCGCTTACGATGCAACAGTCTGAATATGCGGGCTCATTTAACCTGCATGGAAACGCACATATAATCAATATTCGCAAAATAGAGGGATTAGATTGGTACGTTGGCGTTTATCAACAGCGCTCGTCTACGCTCTCGGCATTAGAAGATTTGAAGCTGAAATTTTTTGGCTTATTTATATTGTACGCAATTCTAGTCGCGCTGTTATTACACCAAGCACTGGATCAATTGGTACTGCGTCGTTTGCATACGTTGGTGTATGCGGTAACCAGTTTTGGCCAAGGGCAATTAGATACTCAGTTTCCACCAGAAAATAAAGATGAGATAGGCACCCTTAATGGCTCGTTTAAAGATATGGCGATTGAGATAGGCAAGCTAATAGATGGTCTTAACCAGCGCATACTAGAAAAAGAAATTGCAGAAAAAGCGGCTAAACGTTTGTCCAAAGCCGTGTCTTTCTCAGGCACTGGGGTGGTGATCACCAATGAGCAATTTGTTATAGAATACATTAATCCCAAAATGCTGGAAATGACCTGCTTCCCCGAGCAGCACTTTCTTAATGCGCCACTATTGAGCATTATCGCCAGCGAAATGGCGGTGTTAATTGATGATATAGATTATGAATTACGGCAAAATAACTTTTGGCGGGGCGATACACTGATTCAAGGTGATAATAAACCTTCTATATGGGTGTCATTAAGTATCTCGCCGATACGCGATGATGATGGCAAAATTTCCAGCTACGTTGCGTCGGCACAAGATATTTCTTTCGTTAAAGAAAGCCAACGTAAAATGGAGCAATTAGCGTATTTCGACACCTTAACGGGGCTTGCCAACCGCACTTTCTTTAGAATGCAGTTACGAAAGTCGATGGCGCTGGCAGAGCGAGGGCACTATGCTTTTGCCTTATTCTACTTTGATTTAGATGAATTTAAACGCATCAACGATACGCTAGGTCATGATGCGGGGGATCAGTTACTGATTGAAGTAGCCAACAGGCTGAAAAAGCGCTTACGTGCAGAAGATACCATCGCGCGTTTAGGCGGGGATGAATTTGCTATTTTACTTAGTAGCATTGAGCACCAAGCGCATGCGGCAGAGGTTGCACACACAATACAAAAAACCCTCAATGAACCGATCATGCTTGGCAGTAATGAAGTGATTATCAGCGCCAGCATTGGTATTACCATGGCACCATTTGATAGCAAAGAAGAAGACCAGCTATTAAAGCATGCCGACCTGGCTATGTATGAAGCGAAAGCGAAAGGGCGTAATACCTATCATTTCTATAGCCAAGAACTGAACGCTGCAGCCAATGAGCGGTTATTTATAGAAAACGAATTACGTTACGCGATTAAAGAAAAACAACTCACAATTCACTATCAACCGCAGATAGATTGCCGCACTCATCAAATTGTCGGTTACGAGGCGTTACTGCGCTGGTTCCACCCAATCAAAGGCGCTATTTCACCCTTTAAGTTTATTCCGATTGCAGAGGCAACAGGGTTAATTGTTGAGTTGGGAGAATGGGTATTACAACAAGGCTGTGAATTTGCAGTGCGACTTGAGCAGCAGGGGAAGGTAAGTAATATTTCAATTAATTTATCGGCACGACAGTTCAAAGATGCCAGCTTAGTGCCGCGCTTAAGTGAGATCATTAGCGAAACCGGCGTTTCAGCAACCAGTTTACATTTAGAATTAACCGAAAGTATGTTGATGGGGAATGTAGAGGCCGCTATTAGCCAATTACACCAATTAAAAACACTGGGGATTTCCATTTCTATTGATGATTTTGGTACTGGCTATTCGTCACTGAGTTATTTAAAACGTTTTCCGGTGGATATTCTTAAAATAGATCGCTCATTTGTGAAAGACATACCGGGCGACAGTAACGATACCGAGATCACTGCTGCCATCATTGCAATGGCGCAAAAACTAAAACTAGATGTGGTTGCCGAAGGCGTTGAAACACGTGAGCAGGTTGAGTTTTTGAAAAGTAATAATTGCTTTATAGTACAAGGGTATTACTTTTGCCCACCGGTACCAGAAAGTGACTTACCGGCACTGTACCAGCGCTTGGCGTTATCAGCAGAGCAAGAGGTGGAATAGTAACAAAACTAAATTGCGGGTTAACCACCCGCAATTTTAACTTTAAAGCTTAAGCTTTCTAAAATAGCTTTTAATTTATCGCGATCATCGCCTTGCACTTCAATAACGCCGTCTTTCACGGCGCCGCCTTGCCCCATTTTACTTTTCAGGGTTTTAGCCAGCTTTTTGAGCTCATGCTGCTGCGGATCAACGCCTACTACTAACATCACCCCTTTGCCTTTACGGCCTTTAGTTTGACGTTCAATGCGCACAAAGCCATCTTTAAATAGTTTACCGGGCAATTCTTTTTCCGGCTTGGGTTGCTCTATACGCCCTGTTTCTGTTGAATATACTAAGCGACTATCACTCATAATTAACCTATCGAAAAATTGAATCAAACACTGGGCTAAATAATAGCAAATTTGTGAATTGATGTTTTTCTTTTTGCTAAATAGTTTTATCAGGTTATATTAACTAAAGAAAATAAAATCAGGGAAAAAAGATGAGTTTATCCAAGAGTGTATCAGCAGATGGTGCGACATTAACGATTTATATTAGCGGCAAGTTCGATTTTAATTTAGTGCAATCTTTTCGCCAAGCGTATGCAGAAATCAGCCAAAAAACCAGTAAAGTGATTGTCGATTTAAGAGACACCGATTACATGGATAGTTCGGCTTTAGGTATGTTACTCAATATGCAAAAAAACATAGAAGCACAAGTTAATAGCATTGAGATCAGTAACTGCCAGCCGCAATTAAAAAAAATATTGCAAATATCTCGGTTCGATAAAAAGTTTGATATTAACTAATGATCCACGTTTTAGTTGTTGATGACCAAGCGTTAAATCGCATTTTACTAAAAAAGTTACTAGAACAAGAAGGATATAAAGTGTCGCTGGCGTTTAATGGCGTGGCGGCACTGGAAGTGCTCGATAAGGTAAGCATAGACATTATTTTACTCGATGTATTAATGCCGGTGATGGATGGTTTTGAAGCCGCTGCAATTATTAAACAACGTTTCAATGAAATTTATCTACCGATCATTTTTATTACCGCATTGGATGATCATGCAAGCTTTGAACGCTGCTTAGCGGTGGGTGGCGATGACTTTATTCAAAAGCCGTTTGAAAAAATAATTCTCCACGCAAAAATTAAAGCCCACTGTAGAACCCGTGAACTGAGTAAAAAAACCTATCAACAAAAACGACAGCTGGAATATCATCACAATCAGCGTCAACGAGAATATGAAATTATTGAGCATATTTTTAATAACTCCCTAGAAAACCAACATCAATTTAAAACCCATCTTGATTACAACTTAACTCCTGCAACCATGTTTAATGGCGATATGTTTTTGGTGGCGCAAAGTCCGATTGGCAATTTATATTGCATGCTCGGCGACTTCACTGGCCATGGCTTAGCCGCCGCTATCGGCGCGCTTCCATTGTCACGGGTGTTTTATACTATGGTGAATAAGGGCATGGCGGTGCACGACATTGCGCGAGAGTTAAATTCATTATTGTATAACTTACTCCCGGGGGATATGTTTTGTGCTGCGACCATTATAGAACTCAGTGCGTCGGGTAAAAGTATTACCGCTTGGTTAGGTGGTCTCCCCGATACTTACTTAATCGATTGCCAAGGGCAGATAAAACAAACTTTAGAATCGCAACATATGGCACTGGGGATCCTCAATAATGAGGAGTTTGAGCATGAGGTGGTTCACTTAGAGGTAAACAGTGATACGCGTTTAGTCATGAGTACTGACGGTATTATAGAAACTCACAATCAACAGGGGTGTTTGTTTGGTGAGCAGCGCTTTATCGAAGCACTAAAAAGTACCCCGATGATCAGCAGCGCAGATATTGTTAACTGTGTTTCTCGCTTTGCAGAGGGCATAAAACAGCAAGACGATATTAGTATTGTGTTACTTAATTGTTTGCCACTGCAAGCAAGCCAGCAAGCCAGCGAAGAGTTTTCACGCTTGGCATTTAACCTCTCATTAACGCTCAACTGTGAGCAAATTAAAACCACTGATCCTGTGTATGATGTAGTTAATATGTTATGCCGGATCAGTGGCTTAAAAGCTCATCGTGCCAATATATTTTTATTGCTCTCAGAAGCGTATAACAATGCCCTCGATCACGGTGTGCTGGGGTTAGACTCGCAAATAAAACGCCAAGATGACGGCTTTTTTAAATACTACGAACTGCGTGAACAGGCGCTGGCCGAACTCAATGAAGCGCAAATTGATATTGAAGTTAGTTACTGCCCAGCAAGTTTGAGTTTAAACTTTATGCTGCGTGACTCAGGGGAAGGCTTTGTAAGCCAAACCAATAGCCTGTTTAGTGAGTGTGCAGAATTTGGTCGCGGCTTGCCACTGCTCGATGAGGTCGCTGCAAAGGTTAGTTACAATGCACAAGGCAATCAAGTTGAAATACGCTACACGTTGAGCTAGCGCTGTAAAAATATCCATGCTACCATTTGTTAAATAGACGCGCAGAAGTATGGATGGCCAAATGATAGATTCCTATTTGCAACACGCTCAACTAGACGTTGACGCCAATTTAATTGCAGCAGCTGTAGACAAGCTGGATCACTATTTTTTACACAGTGTGCTACCCGATGTGCGTTGGCAGTATCTGATCCCTGAGTTGGGAGAGGGGGGCGCGTGTAGCTTATTTGGTCATTTACAAGCGGAGCCATTTAAGTTGTCCGATCACCTTAACCAGGATCAGCAAACTGAGCTAAAACTCGCTAACTTACAGCGTATTGTTGATTTTGTACGTGAGTACACGGGCGTAGACTGGTTTGGTATTTATCAAACCACAGACACGGCGCAGGGGCCACAACTGTTAAAGCTGGCTTATTATGGCGCACCGAGTAGACCATTATTTCCCTTAACAGCAGCCTTTGCTACGGGCAGTAATAATGTGCAAGTGGCGTTATCAAAAACAGGGCGCATTATTAATAATGTGCAGCAATACTTAGCCCAAGGCGGAGAGTATTATACCTGCGATCCTAAGGTTAAATCTGAGGTGTGTTTACCGCTATTTGATCAGCATAATGCATGCGTAGGTATTATTGATGCGGAGGCGTTTAATAGCGATTTTTTCAATCAAACTACGCTAAGTGTGTTAATTGCTGCTTGTATTAAAATTCCTCAATATCTAGTGTAAATAACACTGGTCAATTGGGCGCATTTTTATGATAAGCTAAAGCTCACAGCAACCCCCAAATAATGATAAGAGATAGTCCATGTTCTCAGTATTAAAACCATTACCTACAGATCCTATTCTTGGCCTTATGGCGGCTTATAAACAAGACACTAACCCGAATAAAATTGATTTAGGGGTGGGTGTATATAAAGATGAGTTTGGTAATACACCAGTGCTTAAAGCAGTGAAAAAAGCCGAAGCCTTTCGCCTAGAAAATGAAATCAGTAAAGCATACATAGGTTTAGCGGGTAATTTAGATTACTGCCAAAAAATGGAAAGCTTATTACTTGGCGAACATCAGGCCTTATTAGCAAATCGTGTACGTACTGCACAAGCACCAGGCGGCACCGGGGCATTACGTGTTGCAGCTGAATTTGTGATGCGTTGCAACCCAAAAGCAACTGTGTGGGTGACCAATCCAACGTGGGCTAATCATATTAGCTTATTTGAAGCGGCGGGCTTAACCGTAAAAGAATACCCATACTACGATTACGAAAACAAAGATTTATTATTTGATGAGATGATAAATACCCTAAAACAAGTGCCGAAAGGTGATGTGGTGTTATTGCATGCATGTTGTCATAACCCAAGTGGTATGGACTTAAACGAAACGCAGTGGCATACCGTTGCTGAGCTTGCCAAAGAAGTAGGCTTTACACCATTAGTTGATATTGCGTACCAAGGGTTTGGCTCTTCACTTGAAGAAGATGCGCGTGGTTTACGTATTTTAGCCGACGCAGTAGAAGAGTTAATTATTTGTTCTTCGTGCTCGAAAAACTTTGGCTTATACCGCGAACGTATTGGTGCGTGTTCGATTATTGCCAAAGACAGCGCAACAGCGGATATTTCAAACTCAGTATTACTGAGTGTGGTGCGTAGTATATACTCAATGCCGCCAGCACATGGTGCCGACATTGTTAGTACTATTTTAAGCAGCACTGAGCTTACTCAAATGTGGCATCAAGAGCTTGATGAAATGCGCGGCCGTATTAATGGCTTACGTAGCTTAATTAAAGAAACATTAGCGAACAAAGACATCGCGCAAGACTTTTCTTTCATTGACCGTCAACACGGTATGTTCTCGTTCTTAGGGATTAATAAAGAGCAAATAGCACGTCTACAAAAAGACTATGGTATTTACATTGTTGGTTCAAGCCGTGTTAACGTAGCAGGCATTAGTAAAGCTAATATCGATTACTTTGCCAATGCAGTCGCCGACGTTTGTAAAGCGTAATAGCGATACATTAAAAAGAGATAATAAAAAAAACCGCACAACCTTAGGTTAGTGCGGTTTTATTTTTCCTAGACCTAGACCTAGACCTAATACCTAGCACCTAGGCATCAATTAAATCTTCAGTACCGACAATTAACCACGGTGCATCGTTAATCGCTAATCGCTCTAAGTGCCAAACTTCTAAAATAGGCTGCTCTTGTTTATCGCCTAAGTCACGATACTTACCCTTGAAGCGCACACTAACTTGCCATTTATCCGCGAGTGTATCGGCGCGTACTAATTCAGCATCAATGAACATCACCTCGGTGGCGACACTGTCAATTGCTTCACGCTCTGCTTTATATTCAGCAAGCAGTTCAGGGCTTAAGTACTCTGCCATGGTGCTGAAGTCAGCGTCATTCCACGCCGTTTGTAGCGTATGGTAATGGCTACGTGCACCTTGTAAAAAGCCGTTGCTATCAAAATCAGCCGGTAAATTAAACGGCACTTGCTCAGTGCTTGTAGCATGAGCGGCAAAGCCAGATGGACTGGCTGTTTGCTCAGTAGCTGCTTGTTTAAACGCGGGTGGTGACATACCGGCATTGGCTAATTGGGGAGATTGCCTTGCCCGCATAAAGCCACTGATTAATTTAAATAAAATAAACGCGCCCCCAGCCAGTAAAATCATTTCAAGTAGCTGAAAACCTTCAAAGTTATCGCCTAGCATAGCGGCAATTAAACCACCGGCTAATAACCCGCCTAATACGCCAGCCATAATGCCTTTTTTATTTGATTTCGCTGCAGCAGGGGCTGCGGTCGATGTTTTACTATCGGCTTGTTGTTTTTGTGCTGTTTGCTGTGTTGTCGGTGTGCTGCCACGTTTACTACTACCAAACTTTTTACGTGCGTGAGCCTCAAAACTAGCGGTGCACAGTAACGCCAGTAATGACATTATAACTATGATGTTCTTCATGGAATTCCTTAAATTTAAGCGAATGCAGATTATAATGAAATTTATCGAAGAGGGTAATGAAAGTATTTAATTATCAATTGGTTTGCTTATAAATTGCGCAACAATTTGCATGCAGTGAGTGGTTATAAAAAAGCGCTTAGTGCTCACTAAGCGCTAAATTTGCAGCAACTCTATTAAAGCCAACGAATGGCATTGCTAATGCGCCGATTATAAACATCAATGGGCGCGCCGGTATTGGCAATTAAAATAGTATCGGCCTGGTTGCCGCGATTAATGTAACCGGCAAAACGTTCATCGTGAAAGCTATTTTCGCCAAAGCCAAATGACTGCTTTTTGTTAGGTACAATAAACACTGTCATCGGGCCAAAGTCAGACTCGAAAACTAAATGCAACCCGCGTTCACCTTTAAAATCACAGAACATAGCAAAGCTAATTTTACCCGGTAACTCATCAATATAGCCTCCAATCGTGGCAAGTTTTTCGTTGACGCTATCTAGGCTAATAGTGGCGTGTTTATCCATGGCACTTATTTCGTGGTAGACATGGGTGAGTGCATGTTGCCCTGCTGAGGTAAGTGCATGATCTTGCTGGCCGCTGAAAAAAAGCACCGTTAATAGCGCAATAAACGACGCTGCTATGGCCAGTGGTGCGCGCATAAAAGTAACGCGCGAATTGAGCACCTTGTTGCGTGTTTGCTGCTGTTGCTGGGCTTGTTCTTGTAATGAGGTAGTGAGTAAAATACGCTCGGCAAGGTTTTCTGGCAGTGTAATATCATTTACTGCATTGTGTAATTGCTGATCAAAATCTTTCATTTCATTTATAAACCGTTGTCGCTCAGCGTTGCTTTTAGCAAATTCACTGAGTTGTTTGTCAATAGCGTGTGGCTGCGCCGTGGTGCGGCGACGAAACTCAAGTTCATCCATTATTTTGATGCTCCTTTAAGTTGCCCATCGTTACGGCTTAACGCCTCTTTTAGCTGATTTCTGGCGCGATACAAACGAGTCATTACGGTATTTTTATTTAAATCGAGTATTTGGGCTATTTCTTCGCCCGAGCAGCCCATCACCACTTGCAACAATAACGGCTCTTTATATTCAGCAGATAATTGCGCGATTTGACGTTGGATCACGGTTTGCTCCATTTCATCATCTAATGAGTGACACTGCTGATCAACTAGGTCGTTTTGCTCTACATCGCTGTAATCAAATTGTTTGCGCTCAAAGCGCCGTGCGTTTTCACGGCGCAAAATGGTCAGTAACCACGATTTTGCCGCTTTTTGATCTAATAAAGCGTCAAGCGAGCGCCATGCGCGCAAAAACGTTTCTTGCACTAAGTCATCGGCAATATGTGGATCGTGACATAACCAATATGCAAAGCGATAAAGCTCTTTGTGGTAAACATGCACCAAGGCTTCATAACGCTGTTGCTTTTGCGCCATATCGATTAAGACCTGACCATGCGATTTTTTATTTCCAAACATAAACTACTTTTTATCGTTATAACGTTATTTTTTAATAATAAAAAACCGCACATTATTTGCTTTAATGATAAAGGTCTTTTAATACCGCGTGTGGCGACGTTAATTCGCGTGTTTTATCGCTGCTAAGCACCTTAACTATAGCCGTTAAATTAGCATGAGTGGCACCGTTGCAACCATATAGCTGTGCTTGCAGTTGCTGCACATCGCGCGTGAACGCGGGCTGATTGAGCTGCTGACACAAGCTGTCAATTGCGCCGACCTGTTGCCCCGTTACTGCGGTTGCATAGGCTGTTAGTGCACTATAAAACTGGGTAGTATCATTTGCCTTAGCGGCATTTGACAGCGCCTTTAAACTCGGCTTAGCGGCGTTGTTAGTCGCGGCGCTCACCGTTGTTTTTGCGTGCTTAGCAGTAGAACGGCTTAAGTAATAAAAAATTGCAGTGACTATCCATAAAATATAACCTACCGCCGCAACAAGAATTAACCACAGCGGGGTGTGGCTTTGTGGCTGCGTTGTCACCTCGCGCGCAGCTGACGGCGGATTTGTGGCTGGCGTCGTGAGATTTGCACTGTTGGGTGGGGGATTGGTTGCCACCGAATTATCGATGGCACTACTAGGCTTAACAATCAGCGTGCGCTGTGGCAAGGTCGCGTAACTAATGCGATTCATTTTAGTGTTATACCAAGGTAACGTTATTTCCGGTAGTGTATAGGTGCCCGGTGTTTGCGGTAACAAAGCATAAGAGGCAACTTGTTGCGACACCACTCGGCCGCTACGCACTGCGTTATTGGTTTCTTGTTGATCGGGGTAGCTGCGAATCCCTTTGATTGTGGGCAGTGAAATAGCGGGTAACTGCTCCTTAGTTACACCCAGCGCCGTTAAGGTAATGGTGCGCGTAATCGGTGTGCCCACTTCAACTTCATTATCTTCGGGTTGCCACTGCTCGTCTAAGCTCACCAACTCACTGGGTAACCAATCGCCATGATAGTTGCTAGGAATCGGTTTGATGGTTATTTGCTGGTCATCGCCCAGCGCCGACACTTCAAGTTGACGGTAGTTTTGCTGTATACGACCTTGAAACGTCGGCCCAGTAATGGTGTAGTCGCCACTTTTTTGCGGCTGAATTAAATATTCACGGGTGATCACTAAATAGCGTTTGCCATCAACTAATTCGTACGCTTCGCTTTGCTTACCTAACTGCGATAGCTGGGCATCGGCCATACTTGGCGTGCTTAAGCTGCCATCCAGTAATTCTTTTGCTAAATACAGTTTAACGGTATATACACCGGCTTCTTGCACAAACAGCGCATCGCTCGACAGCTGTGTTTTGATAAATATGTCATTATTTTTATCGCCATCCACCGCGCGTTTGGCAACAGTTAAGGTAATGGCCTCAGAGCTTAAACCGGCAACCTTAAAGGCCGGAAT
Source organism: Pseudoalteromonas sp. (assembly GCF_041613455.1). GTDB lineage: Bacteria > Pseudomonadota > Gammaproteobacteria > Enterobacterales > Alteromonadaceae > Pseudoalteromonas. Next base: position 15,618 of record NZ_JBFJHD010000046.1, read on the forward strand.
GGTGTATTCACCGGCCGTGCGCGACATTAGTTTAACCGACCAAGTGGTTTGTTTTTGTATACTGCCATTTATAATGTTAGTGCGTGTGCTTAAACTGGTTGGGCCCACCACAAAATCTTGTAATAAAGCAGAGGTGTCAGGTTGCTGGTTTTTAATGGTATCGTCGACAGTAATACTGAGGGTAAAAAATTCGCCCACTAGCACGGGGTTTTTATCGACACTGGCTTCGAGTTTAGTGGCAGCCATTAATGGCATCGCAGTTAATAGCAATAAACAACAAAATAATCGCATTACCATGATTTTTCTACTCCTGCCGGGCGGCGCTGATATTGTCTCTTTTGGGCTTCCAATTGCATTTTATTACGTAATAAAATGGCCGGATCGTCGGGCACTTTGCGCAGTAATTGGTTAAGCTGCTGTGCTTTTTCTTTCTCTTCATTACTGAGTTCACTGGCATTTACGGCCTGCGCTTGTTGCTGTGCATTGTGTTGCTGCTGATTTAAACTGGCGTCGTTCTCAGCGGGTGCAGCCGCTGCTTGCTCGGTGTCATCAGTTGCTGGTTGCGCTTGTTGCTGTGGTGCATTTTGTGACTCAGCTTGCATTTCTGGCCGGTTTTGCTGCTCAGCTTGACCTTGCTCTGATTGCTCAGGGCTGCCCTCGGAATTCGCGTCAGTTTGGCTTTGGCTGTCGTTTTCACCAGACTGCTTATCTTGCTCAGCAGTTGACTCATTTTGCGCTGCGTTTTGCGGGTTTTGTTGCTGATCCTGCTGGGCGTTGTCTTGCTGTTGCGACTCATCACCTTGCTGTTGCTGCTGTTGCTGCTGTTGTTGATGCAACAATTGCTCAACCAATGCTTGATTATCGGCGGCCTCGGTGAAGTTAGCCTGCATTGCTTGCGCTTTTTCATAGGCGGCAATCGCCGCTTCGAGCTGGCCTGCTTTTGCCAGCGCATTCGCATAGTTATAAAACCCGGTTGCCGATTTATCCTCACTAAACGCCTTTAGTGCGGCCTCAAACTGACCTTGTTGATACAACGCAGCGCCTTTTAATTGGCTCGATTGTGCCTGAGCTGCTTGTTGATAGTCTTTATTTTGATACGCAGTAAGTGCACGTTGGTCGGCATTTTTTAACAGCGTTGGTAGCTCAAGTGCGTAGGCAGGTACTGGGGGTAAAAAGCCGATGAATAACACCGCTCCTACAAATGCCGCACGTCTAAATAAATACAGTGCCATCGGCAGTAATAGTAACAAGCCATAAATACCCGCATCAATACGCCACAGAGCGTGACTCGGTGTATCATCTTTTAACAACTCACCATTGGCTCGCGGCGCAAAAGTGGCAATATCAACGCTACTGGGTTGGTAGCGGGCAAATTTACCGCCGCTGTTTGCTGCTAAACGTTGTAATTGCTTGGCATTGAGAGTGGGAATAACGATTTGTCCGTAGCGGTCTTTTAAAAAGCCTCCCTCGGGTAATTGTATCGGTGCACCTTGAGCGGTACCAATCCCATAAATATTTAGCCGATAAGCGCTGCTGTTAATAAAGTCTGTAACCTCATTATATTCTTGCTGCTCAATGCCATCGGTAATTAAAATAATATCACCATCAAGGTAACCCGCTTGCTTTAACAGTGTTTGCGCCATTTCTAGCGCGGCTAATACGTTAGAGCCTTTATCGGGCATGATCTCAGGACTTAAACTGGGGATCAGGTTTTCCAGCGTGGTGGCATCGTTAGTGAGCGGCGAAATGGTATAAGCACTGCCGGCATAGGCTATCAACGCAGTATCACCTTCTTTAAATAATTCAATCATGTCGAGCGCTTTAAAGCGCGACTGCACCAAACGATTGGGCGAAATGTCGGTGCTGTACATAGAGTAAGACATATCCATGACCATGACTCGCGCATTTTTACTTTGGTACACCGGCACTTGTTTTTTTTCAAAGCTTGGCCCAGCGCTAAAGATAATGGCTAAGCTACAAAAAAGCGCCACTAACCACAGCGGCTGGCGACTATTATGCTGCTCATCGTTAAGCACAAACTGCGCTAAATGCGGAGCAATTAACTGCCCACTGCTGGTTTTTTTCTGTTTAATTAATGCTATAAAAAACAACGCCGCAGCAACAGGCAGCAGCCATAACAGCGCAGGGCGAATAAATTCGAAATCCATTAATTTGGCTCCCGTAAATTACGTACTGTTGTGAACACACTTTTTAAGCTAATTAATAACGTAGCCAGCAGTAACGGGTAATAAAATAGCGACGTCAGTGGGCGAAAGGATTGTTCATCGGCGCTAATAGGCTCGAGTTTATCAAGCTCAGCGTATATTTGTTGCAACCCAGCGACGTCTTTAGCTCTAAAATAAAGCCCACCCGTTTGCTCGGAAATACGCTTTAATAGGCTCTCATCGATATTGTCGCCACTCATGCCGCCCATATTAAATAAACTGAAACCACGCGGGTTATCAGAGCCTACCCCTATGGTATACACCTTAATACCGGCATCGCGAGCCAGTAATAGGGCATCTTCGGGGGTTAAATTTCCCGCGGTATTTTTACCGTCGGTAAGCAGTACCACAATGCGGTTACTTTTATCTTTATTGGCAAAGCGTTTTACCGACAAGCCCAATGCATCGCCAATTGCGGTGGCGCGACCCACTAAGCCAATTTGAGCTTCCGAGAGCATTTTACTCACCGTTTTTACATCTCGAGTTAGGGGCGTTTGCAAAAACGCGGTGTCGGCAAATAAAATGAGTCCGAGGCGATCACCTTGGCGCTGCTCAATAAAATCGCTTAACACCGCTTTTACCATGGTGAGCCGATCAACATATTGGCCATTGTAGGCCATATCTTGTTCGGTCATAGAGCCGGATAAATCAACGGCCAGCATAATATCGCGACCTTCGCTTGGCAGAGCAATAGGCTCATCTAACCAAGTTGGGTTTGCCGCTGCAATGACTAATAACAGCCAAATAAGCCATTCAAACAGGGTTAACTGCGAGCCCATGGGCTCACGCTGTTGGCTGCTAAGGTTGTGCGTGGCAAAGCCAGGAATGCGTAACCGCGTTTGCGTGCCACTGGCCCGCGGCTTTAATAATCGCAGCAGTATCGGCAATGGCAGCAATAAAAACAGCCACGGCCAGCTAAATTCAAACATGAACAACTTCCTTTAGTTTAAATTGTTTAATGCCTTGGCGAAACTTATTACACAGCGCCGTATCTGGGGCGGTTTGGTTATAAATACTTAAAATTTCTTGTTCACTAAACGTTATCCCCGTCAAGGTTGTTAACGTAGTGCACCACGCAGCGGTGGCTTGCGCGGCCAAGCGTTTGTCGTAATAGGCAATGACTAAGCGCTTTAAAATAATATGCAGTTGCTGAGCACTTTCGTGTTGTTGACTAAGCTGTATAGCGTAACGTTTCGCTTTGTTAAATTGATAGCGTTTATACAGCCAGTAAGCCGAAGCAGCCACGAGTACGCTCAGCAGCGCAATAATAACCCACCATGCCGGTGCAAGCGGCCAGATGCTCACTTGGCTAGGCGCTATGATGTCGTGCAGGCCATCGAGAGGATTAGTTTGCATAGTTACTTTCTCACTAATTGCAGCTCAAGCGGAGTGGCTGCATTGAATGAA
>NZ_JBFJHD010000047.1:0-19058 GCF_041613455.1 Pseudoalteromonas sp.
CAAGGGGCTGCTGATAAGTTAGACCAAGTATTATTAGAAATTCCACGAGTGCGTGAAGACTTAGGTTTTTTACCGCTTGTAACCCCTACCTCGCAAATTGTGGGAACTCAAGCAGTACTGAATGTCTTAACCGGTGAGCGTTATAAAACCATTACCAAAGAAACGGCAGGGGTATTAAAAGGCGAATATGGTGCTACGCCAGCTGCTATGAATAAAGAGCTGCAAGAGCGAGTACTCGATGGCGGCGAAGTGATCACTTGTCGTCCTGCCGATCTGCTACAGCCAGAATTAGCTGCATTAGAAGCTGAGTTGAGTAAAGCGGCACAAGAGCAAGGCTTAACATTGGCAGATGACGTTATTGATGATGTGCTAACGTATGCGCTATTCCCGCAAGTCGGTTTAAAGTTTATTAAAAACCGTAATAACCCAGAGGCGTTTGAAGCAATTCCCAGCGCTGAAGACAGCAAAGATAAAGCGGCAAGTAAAACCACAAAAAATAACAACAAAGTCAGCGCTGAACAATATAGCGTAAAAGTTGATGGTAAGGTTTATGACGTAGTTGTCGCCCAAGGCGGTGAGCTCAAAGAAGTGAGCTTAAAAGATTCTGAGCACATTCCACAATCGGCTTCGGTTGCGTCAGGCGAAACGCTTAACGCACCACTGGCAGGTAATATCTTTAAAATAAAGGTGAAAGCCGGCCAAGTGGTAAATGAAGGCGATGTGGTGATCATCATGGAAGCAATGAAAATGGAAACCGAAGTACGCGCTATGCATACCGGTACCATTGCTGAGGTGTTGGTAAATGAAGGCGATGCCGTGACGACTGGCGACGCTATGATTGCACTGGCTTAGGGAGTTAACAGAGGATGGATGGTATTTTAAACCTCTGGCATGCCACCGGTATTGCTAACTTTACATTTCCAGGTTTGGTTATGATTGCGGTAGGGTGTTTATTATTGTTTTTAGCCATAGCTAAAAACTTTGAACCGCTGTTGTTACTGCCTATTGGCTTTGGTGCCATATTAACCAATATTCCCGTAGCTGGCTTGTCTGATCCGGGTGGATTGTTGTACTACGTGTATTATGTGGGGATTGATACTGGAATTTTCCCGCTATTAATCTTTATGGGCGTGGGCGCATTAACAGACTTCAGTGCGCTGATTGCTAACCCACGAATGTTACTGCTTGGCGCCGCAGCGCAATTTGGTATTTTTGCTACTTTATTTGGCGCAATTTTACTTAATTATGTTCCGGGCTTTGAGTTTACCCTGCAAGATGCATCAGCCATTGCCATTATAGGTGGTGCTGATGGCCCAACGGCGATATTTTTAGCTTCAAAGCTTGCCCCAGATTTACTAGGTGCCATTGCTGTGGCTGCGTATTCATACATGGCATTAGTGCCCATTATTCAGCCGCCGATTATGCGTGCCTTAACGACACCAGCAGAGCGTCAAATACAAATGCCAGAACTGCGTAAAGTATCGAAAAAAGAGAAAATTATTTTTCCGCTAATGGTACTAAGTTTAACGGCAGTGTTTTTACCCGCGGCTATTCCGCTAGTAGGGATGTTCTGTTTAGGTAACTTAATGCGTGAATCTGGAGTGGTTGATCGTTTAAGTAACAGTGCACAAAATGAAATTATCAATATCACCACTATCTTTTTAGGTTTAGCCGTGGGCTCTAAGTTGGCCGCAGATAAGTTTTTAACCGTGGAAACGATAGGTATTTTAGTACTAGGTGCCTTGGCGTTTGCAATTGGTACCGCGTCGGGTGTCTTTATGGCAAAAGGTTTAAATAAAATATCTAAAACGCCAATTAACCCATTAGTTGGTGCAGCTGGCGTGTCGGCAGTACCCATGGCTGCGCGTGTGGTGAATAAAGTGGGTCTTGAAAATAACCCGCATAACTTCTTACTCATGCATGCGATGGGGCCCAATGTTGCCGGTGTATTAGGCAGCGCAGTAGCCGCAGGTATATTGCTCGCACTTGTTGGCTAAAAGATAATAGAATCCAACCGATTAGCGCAGTTTACTGCGCTTTTTTTTGCGTGTTTTTAAGGCTTTATTGTTGCCAATATTTTGTTTACAGTGGGCAGCTTTACTACCTTTAAGGAAAACCAATGCAGGAAACGCCGTTAGCAAAGTACTTACCTAATGTCAGTAAACTCATTTTTGGCTGCATGGGGCTTGGCGGAGAGTGGAATAAAGATGCGATCGACCAAACGCATATTAAACAAGCCCACAACTGCATTGATAGCGCACTGGCTGGCGGTATAAATTTCTTTGATCACGCAGATATTTATACTTTCGGCAAAGCAGAGCAAGTGTTTGGCACTGTGTTAGCACAGCGCCCAGAGCTAAGAGAGCAACTATATATACAGTCAAAGTGTGGCATTCGCTTTGCGGACGAGCATGGGCCTAAACGTTACGATAGTTCAGCTCAGTGGATAGAGCACTCAGTAAATGGCTCGCTAAAGCGGCTAAACTGCGATTATTTAGATGTGTTAATGCTGCATCGCCCCGATCCATTAATGCAGCCAGCTGAAGTAGCCGCCGTGTTTAGTCGCTTAAAGCAAAGCGGCAAAGTACGTCATTTTGCAGTGTCTAATATGCAGCAACAGCACATTCAGTTTTTGCAAAATGCCCTTGATATGCCAATTGTTGCCAATCAAATTGAAGCCAGTTTGCAAAAATCAGGCTGGGTCGATCAAGGTGTTTACGCGGGCAATTCGCAGGGCAATACGATTAATTTTACTCCAGGCTGCATTGAATATTGCCGTGAGCAAGAGATTCAAATACAAAGTTGGGGCAGCTTATGTCAGGGAGTGTATAGTGGTAAAAGTATTGAAAATGCGTCACCAGCAGAGCGAAATACAGCTCTTTTAGTGAGCAAGCTGGCGGTGCTTTACAATACTTCAGCAGAGGCAATCGTGTTGGCTTGGTTGTTACGTCATCCTGCGCTAATTCAGCCGGTAATTGGCACGACTAATAGCCAGCGCATTGCTAACGCATGTGATGCCATTAATGTCCAATTGAGTAGAGAGCATTGGTACGCATTATATGTGAGCGCCAAAGGCTACGAGTTACCCTAATTGAGCACCAATTTAAGGATCTGCTATGAATATATTTGTTATTTTGATCAGCCTATTTGTTGCGTTGCTGATCCTCATTCCGCTGTTAGAAAAGTACCAAAGCAAACTGGGATTGGAGGGGGCCGCTAAATACAGTAAATATATTTGGCCATTGGTGATGCTATCGCTGGTAATACAGTTAATTTACGTGTTACTGAATTAAAAGCACAAAAAAGCCTTTGCAAGTTACCTAGCAAAGGCTTTTTATCGTTCTTTTTTAAATTACTTAAGCGCTAATTGTAGTTCGCGGTTACGCTCTAATTGCGCAATAAAGTTATCGGCAATCGGTTTGAATTTAGCAAGTTCGGCACGCGGTAGCGGCTCTGACTTAGGTAATTTAACGGTTTTAGGATTACGATGTACACCATTCACTAAAAATTCGTAGTGTAAGTGTGCACCGGTAACACGACCCGTTGCGCCAACGGTGCCTATTTGTTCACCTTGTTTAACTTTTTCACCGGTTTTTACTAAGCGTTTGTGTAGATGTAAGTACTTAGTGACATACTGCGTGCCATGGCTAATAAACACATAGTTACCGTTGTATTTACTGTAACCAGATTTAATCACTTTACCGTTACCTGACGCCACCACTGGAGTGCCAGTACGAGCTGCAAAGTCTATTCCGCGGTGTGCTTTAACTTGTCCTGTTACCGGGTGCAAGCGGCGCGGGTTAAAGCTAGAGCTGATATATTTAAAATTAACCGGTGCACGTAAAAATGCTTTTTTCATGCTGCGCCCTTCAGGGGTATAAAAACTACCGTCAGTGTGGCGAATAGCGGTATAGCGCTGACCTTGATTAATAAATTCAGCGGCAATAATTTTACCGGTGCCAATAAACTCACCATCAACATAATGCGACTCATAAATTAAGCCAAAAGCATCGCCCTTGCGTATATCGTTGGCAAAATCCACATCCCAACCAAAAATGTCGGCAAAGTTCATTATTTGACGCTCGCTTAAACCTGCTGCAATTGCAGAAGTCCAAAAGCTATTAGAAATTTCACCGCCTACCGTTTTAGTCAGGGTTTCAATTTCTTTACTATCGATTGCGGTGTCGTAATGACCGTCTTCGTTTAAAGTAACAAATAGCGTATCTGTTTTAGAAATTACATAACGCAACTGAGCCAGCTCACCATTTTCAGCGGTAGCAAAGCTCAGTGTTTCACCGGGGTGAATTTTAGTGAGTTTGCGAGTCTCTGCATTAGTATTGATTAATTTATGTAACGTTTGCGCCGAAAAACCTGCGCGCTTAAAAATAATCGCTAAGTTGTCACCATTTTTTACTTGGTGATCAACAAAGTCGTATTCAGGTAATTTTGCAGCTGCTGTGTCTGAATTTAACGCCGTTAGTTTTTCGTTGTCATCAACTTTAACTTGTAATTCGTAGCGTTTGCCAATCTCTAGTGTGTTAACACTATTATCTTTGGAGGCGGTGGCTTTTTCAGAAGGTAAAAAGGCTAAGCCAGCAATAGCAGAAACCAAACCTAAAATAAGCAACTTGTGTTTTTTGGGGAGCGTGTGAACCACGTGAACCATAACGTGCCTTTTCTGCTGTCAAGAAATAAATAGAATATCTTGCAGGATATAACGAATAATGCGTGAATACTAGTGTTTTGTAGATTTAAACTCGCGCTAAATTACGCTAAAATCACCACGACAATTGACATTACAAGGTTAATATCGCGCTAACTTAAACACTTTTATGCACCGATCTTATTAGCTAACTCGGTGAATTATTAAGCGAATAGTTAAATGGCACGGGCTAAAAAATAACCCGCTATTTTAAGTAAATGCTGCGCTAGTCAATATAGCCTAAAAAATCTAGCAAATGGCTATTTTTATAAGTGTATAAAACAACGGCTGAATGGCGAATTGAGTAACCCAAGCTGCGATAAAATGGTTTTAATTAGCTAAAAATTTGTTATCTTAGCTATATAGATGTATATGCTTTAAAGTGCCAGTAAGCGCAAATATATTAATAATTAACCCCTTCGTTAACAAAACTTTTTGGAGTAACACATAGTGGATTTACAAACCGCTCTTGCAGAGATAAAACGCGGTGCAGAAGAGATATTAATTGAAGATGAGTTAATTGAAAAATTAAAATCTGGAAAAAAATTAAAAATCAAAGCTGGCTTCGATCCTACGGCGCCTGATTTACACTTAGGGCATACAGTACTGATTAATAAAATGAAAACCTTTCAAGACTTAGGTCATGAGGTTATTTTCTTAATTGGTGACTTTACCGGCATGATAGGCGATCCAACGGGTAAAAACGTTACCCGTAAACCATTGACTCGCGAAGACGTGTTGGCCAATGCCGAGACATATAAAGAGCAAGTGTTTAAAATTCTCGATCCGGCAAAAACTACCGTGGCGTTTAACTCTACATGGATGGAAACTTTAGGTGCTGCAGGTATGATCAAACTCGCTGCGCGCCAAACCGTGGCGCGTATGCTAGAGCGTGATGATTTTAAAAAGCGTTATGGCAGTGGTCAATCTATCGCGATTCATGAGTTTTTGTACCCACTGGTGCAGGGCTGGGATTCGGTAGCACTGGAGTCAGACGTAGAACTGGGCGGTACCGATCAGCGCTTTAACCTTTTAATGGGCCGTGAGTTACAAAAAGACGAAGGGCAAAAGCCGCAAACCGTATTGATGATGCCATTACTTGAGGGCACCGACGGCGTGCAAAAAATGTCTAAGTCACTAGGTAACTACATTGGTATTACCGATACACCTAATGACATGTTTGGTAAAATAATGTCAATTAGCGACGTGCTAATGTGGCGTTACTATGACTTACTGAGCAGTTTATCGATTGAACAGATAGCGGCGCAAAAAGCACGTGTTGAGCAGGGCACCAACCCTCGCGATATTAAAATTGAACTTGCTAAAGAGCTGATTGCGCGTTTTCACAGCGAAGCAGATGCACAAGCCGCTCATGATGACTTCATTCAGCGCTTTCAGAAAAAAGCCCTGCCAGATGAAATTCCTGAGCTGACAGTCACTATTGAGCAAGAAACGATTTTAATTGCTAACTTACTTAAAGAAGCTAACCTTGTTGCAAGCACATCGGAAGCGATGCGAATGATTAAGCAAGGGGCCGTAAAACTAAATGGTGAAGATAAAATCACCGATACAAAAATGGAAATCGCCAAAGGCAGCACGGCTATTTACCAAGTAGGTAAACGTAAGTTTGCCAATATTACCGTTGCTTAATTTAGCAAAAAAGTAAAAAACCAGCTGCGGCTGGTTTTTTTGTGGTGATTTATTAGTGGTGTATACCTAGGCTAATAGCGTTAAATGCTGGTTAATATTTCAATACCTAGTATTACTAAAAACCAAAACCCGCGCGCTTGATTTAAGCGATTAATAATAACCGCTATATCCTCAGCAACAGGCAAGCGATCGCTGCCAATACGCATTTTATTAAATCGCTCTGCAAAATAAACAGCGGGTCCGCCAAGCTGTACTCCTAACGAAGCCGCGCAGCAGCTGAGTAACCACCCGCTGTTAGTTTGGTAGTAATGACGGCCGTAATGCTTAATGTAGTGCAGACTTTGCTTACTCGCCTTGCTGGCTGCAATGGTTAAAGCCAGTAACCGCATCGGAATAAATTCAATAATAAATAAGCTGACGCGTAATGGCCCTAAAAATACGCTATTGGGCTTCACATTATTACGCCAGGCGCTGTGGATCAAAGTGAGTAATCGGTAGCCTAACGCTGCTATTGGGCCAAAGACTAAAAAAATAAATATCACCACAAAGTAATAACGTGCAGTGCGCAATATTAGGCTTTCTATTACTGCTTTTAAAATCCCCGCAGCGGAGAGCTTAGTTACTTCTCGCGCAACTAATGGTTTTAACAGCTCGCGCGCCGCCGACTTTTGATTTTGTTTGAGCAGCTTGGCAATCCGCAAGGCTTTTTTATCTAGCGCTTTACTTTCAAGGCATAAATATAAAATAAGCCCAGCGAGTAACTCAGGGTAAAAGGCAAGCTCTAGCAGTAATACCACAATAATAAGTAGCACACTTACGATAACGCTACAGGCAAGGATAGTTGCTAAATAGTGGTAACTTTTAGTTTCATCAGCCCGATATGTTCGTTTACCGATGGCACTAAAAATAGCGATTAACGCGGTGTTGGGGTGATACCAAGTGACTAAAGGGAAAAAGCGCTCAGCAAGGAGCGCACAACTAAATACAATAAAGTCCAAATGATTTTGAACCAAATTGCTGAGCATTTACAGTGAAACTGCCGTTAGTTTTTCAAGTAAGGCAATCACCATTTTAGATGAGTTAATCGATGCTGTTTCTAAGTACTCTTCAAACGATTGCGGTGACTCTTTACCGGCAATGTCAGACATAGAACGAATAACCACAAACGGAGTATTGAGTGAAAAACAGGTTTGTGCAATTGATGCGCCTTCCATTTCAACCGCCAGCATAGTAGGAAAGTCGCTACGGGCTTTGTCAATACGCACTGGATCGCACATAAAGGTGTCGCCAGTACAAATTAAACCCACTAGTGTTTTTACGTCACTAATTTGCGCAATGGTTTGTTCAGCGGCCGCCACTAACTTAGGGTGTGCTGCAAAGCCTGCGGGCATTTGTGGAACCTGACCGATTTCGTAGCCAAAAGCAGTAACATCGACGTCGTGGTGACGCACTTCTGATGAAATAACCACATCACCCACGTTTAAAGATGGATCAAAACCACCTGCAGAGCCGGTGTTAATAACGCAATCGGGGGTAAAGTTATCAATTAGCAGCGTGGTGGCAATCGTAGAGGCTACTTTGCCAATACCCGATTGCACCAGTGTCACTGTGTTACCCGCCAGTTCACCGGTGTAAAAGGTGAAACCCGCTTTGTTTAAAACTTGTGGATTTTGCATCGCTTCGCGCAAAATTTTAACTTCTGGCTCCATTGCGCCAATAATACCAACATTCATCGTGTTAAATTCCTGAGTTTGAATACGCTGATTATACGTGAAATTAGCAATAAAAAACAAAAAAGCGAGCAGTTTTCACGGCTCGCTTAAAATACTTTAGGAGAGTATTTAATCTATTTTAAATTTCGGCTAACGCCGTTGTATGCGCTTTAGCTTGTGAAGCCGAGAGCACCGCAGGTTTTTGTACGCGACTACGAACAGGCTGCGTGGGCTGCGCCACTGCAGGTTTGCCTAGCTTAAACATAATTGCATTGCGCACTTCATTAGGGCGGTATCCGGCTTTTACTTTCATGCGAATATGCGGAATGCCTGCAGACTCTAATGCACCACTAACAAACCAGTCACGTTGTGCTTTATGTCCATCTTTATTGGAGTTATTGACCAAATCAACGGCAGCCACCACGGTCATTTTTTCTTTATCGACCAAAACGTAATCCAGCTGTTTATGTTTCGCTTTAGCCATGGCGGCACGTTTCGACTTGGCCGATAAGCCTTGCTTACAATCAATCACGTCGATTAACTTAACACGACTAATAATTTTATACTGATCGCCAACCGCGCGTTCTAATAGGGTTAAAAAGGCACTTTCTACCTGAGTAAACACACTGTGTTTACGGGTGAAAGGGTAAGGGTTGCCGCCATCATCACTAAATTTTGACGCAACAACAGACGCCCCTACCACTAATACTAATATTGATAATAAAGCGAATTCCATCTGGTAACTCCATAACAACAAATTGACACTGCTTAAACTTAGCAATAAATGTGCCTAAAGTTAGTTGTTAATTAAGTTTGTAAGCGAATGCTTTATTATCACCTCAATTATTAGGCTTGATAGCCGCCAGCAACGCCTTTAACAGCGATAGCTACCGCATCGTGGGCGTGTAAAGACTCATAGTGATTTATTTGCAGCCAGTAGTCACTATATTGACGTGTCTCAAGTACCGCTTTAATTTTACGTGCGGCGTCTTCACAAAACATCAGGTTTTGCCCATTGAGGCGAGCAAACTCTTGCTCATCTTCACGCTTCACAGCCGCTTGCACTGGGGTTTTTAGTTCGTCTTCAAGGGTGTTAATTAACGTTACTACGTCGAACTCTGCAATGTTGTTAGCTAATTTTACTTTAACATTAGCAATAGAGCGCTGAGAATGCGGAGTGGCAACAATCCCTTGCGTTGTGCCTAACCACGCGAGCGCTTCTTTTTGGCTGATGGTTTCTTGTTGAAATTGTTCGGCAAATGCATTTTGTATTAACTGCCGTGCCAGTGCCGCCGAGCACGGACAGGTTGATGAATACGTAACATCAACACTCAGTTCATAATTAATGACACCTTGCTCTATGGTGCTGATTAGCGTGACAGGGTAGCTTTTCCAACCCACTTTACCACTTAATAGTGATTCACGGCGCAGCGGCAGCTCAAAGTTAAACTCTATTTGGGCTTTATCGCTTAGGCCATCGTGGCTAGTAATAAAGCTGTCAAGCGCTTGCGCTAGAGTATGTGGATTAACGTGTTGCTCAGTAGAGAGCGTATCGAGCGCTAAAAATAAGCGCGACATATGAATGCCCTTAGCATCTTCTTTATGTAAGTTCACAAAGGCACGGGCTTTTGCATTAACGGTAACTGGCGTGATGCCATGCGACTCAAAAATAAAAGGTAAATCTATCTCACCCATACCAACCCAGTCTAATTTACCTGTTTGTAAGGCGGGTGCCGTGTTAGCTATATCGGGCATATTAGTTTGCATGGTGCATTACTCGTTATTGGCAATAATAAAACGCCGCATTTTACACTAAATAATTTCCTGCTGGAATGCCGAGTTATAGCTAGTTTATGCTTCTGGGCAATAATATCAGTGTTAGTGAGTTGCTGATTTCAACAAATAATTTTTGTTTTTATCGCACAAGCTGAAAATAGCACAGATAAAATGCTAAAATCAGCGCTAATGTCAGTTTCCACTTGTTTGTAATGAAGCATTTAGCTAAGAGATACCCAGATATATGACCGATTCTTCTTTGAGCCCATGGGCTCGAGCTCTTTCTAGCCTAATAACTCGATTTGGTGAGTTTAAAACGGCTGCTATTTGCTATGTGGTGTTACTAGCGGTATCACTGGTTTTATCAAGTATGTTTTATTACGTGGCCATTGGCGAAGTTGACCTAGTGGGAATGCTGGCGGTAATGTTTTTTACGGCGGTGGTATCGCCGTTGGTCATTAGTGTGTTACTCAATTCTATTCGCCAGTTAGACGCTTCGTATGCGTACTTAGACAGTGCTACCAAACAAGAAAAACTACTTAACCAAACATTAAAAGATAATATCACACGGTTAAACATTGAAATTGACGAACGTAAAATGGCGTTTCATGCTAAGCATCGCGCAATAGAAGAGCTTAGAAAAGAGATTGCTGAGCGTAAAAAAACGCAACAAGAACTTGCCCAGCAAAGTATGTTACAGCGCTCCATTGTTGACTCTTCACCCGATTTATTTTACTACCGCGATAACAATGGCGTGTTTGCCGGTTGTAATAAAATGTTTGAAGAGGTGATGGGAAAAACCAGCAGTGAATTAATCGGTAAAACGGCGGAGCAAATATTTCCTAGTCGTTTCCTATCAGAAGTTTTAAAAACCGATAAACAAGTTGAGCAAACTCATCAGCCGTTAACCATAGACGTTGAATATGATGTGGGAGGCGAAAAACGTTGGTTTGAGTTACGTAAACTGCCCTTTATTAACGACAAAGGTGAATACATAGGGTTACTGGCATTTGGCCGTGATATTACGAGTCGTAAAGAGGCCGCCGAAGCGCTTGAAACGGCCTATAAAGATAAAGGTAAGTTTATTGCTACTTTAAGCCATGAGTTGCGTACTCCGCTCAATGGGATTGTTGGTCTTACCCGTATGTTGCTTGATACCGAGCTCAATAAGCAGCAACGTAGTTGGTGTAATACGGTGTTTTCTAGCGCCGAGACTTTAGGTAATATTTTTAACGATATTATTGATTTAGATAAAATAGACAGAGATCAGTTAGACATTGCTGCCAACTCAATTAATGTTGCTGACTTTATTAACGATGTGGTTAACTTTGCAGGTTTGATAGCAGAACAAAAAGAGCTGTCTTTTGATATAAAACGCGCGGGTATGTTAGATATTTATGCCTTGCTTGACCCTACACGATTACGCCAAGTGGTGTGGAATCTCATCAACAATGCGGTTAAGTTTACCCACAAGGGTGGGGTGACATTGGACTTTATTCGTGAAAACCGCGCCGATGGCCCCTGGTTAACTATGAAAGTGTCGGATACCGGCGAGGGGATACCGGAGGATCAACTACCGCGAATTTTTGATATGTATTACAAAGCCCCCGATCTTAAAGGCACTAATGCAATCGGCTCAGGTATCGGCTTGGCGGTTACTAAGGCGTTAGTCGATGCTATGAAAGGTACTATTTCAGTGCGCAGCGTCGCCGGTGAAGGCAGCTGCTTTATCGTCGAAATTCCATTGAATTTATGTACGGCTCCAAAAGAGCAAAATTATGTTGGCCGTAGCTTAAATATATTATTAGTGGAAGATGTGCCGTTAAATGCCGAGATTGCGACTAACTTACTTGAGCAGCGCGGACATGAGGTGATTTGGGCTGAAACTGGTGAAGATGCGTTGTCTTTTGTCGCCACAGAAGATGACTTAGATCTGATTTTACTCGATATGCAGCTTCCAGATATCAATGGCGATGAAGTCGCACGGCAAATTAGAGCCGATAGCCACTTTGATAGCTTACCTATTGTAGCGTTAACCGCGAACGTGCGCAGTGCCGAGCAAGAGCTGGCCGGAATTGCAATTCAAGGGGCGTTGGCGAAACCCATTAATACGGTTAAGTTGGATAACATGCTAGCGGATTTGTTTGGGATTCAACAAACGCAAGCGAATGAGCAGCCACTAACAGTGAGCGCAGAGGCACTTTCGGGCATTAACGTACAGCTACTAGATATTGAAACCATTGAAGACTTTGTAAACTCTATGGGGCTTGAAGTATTTAAACGCAGCAGCCAGTTGTTTGCCAAGCTCAATCCGCAGTATCAGCAAGAATTACTCAGCTCGTTAAATAGCGGTGACCGAGAAGAATACAAGTCTGTGGCACATAAATTAAAAGGGGCAGCAGGCTCGGTAGGTTTAAATGATGTGCAATTACATGCAAAAGTAATGGAGTATGGCGCGCTTGATGAATCAGATGCAGTGTTAACGCAATGGTTAACTGTGTTAGCAGATAAAATAAATGAAGGGCAACATGCCCTTCATTTATTCTTACAACAATTAGAGTAACTAATTAGCTGTCGATTTTACCAATGAAACGGTAACCTTCACCATGGATGGTGCTGATCAACTCAGAGGTAGAGTTGTCGCTTTCAAAATGCTTACGAATACGACGAATAGTCACATCTACAGTTCTGTCGTTAGCACGTAGCTCACGGCCAGTCATGTGTTTAATTAATTGCTCACGGCTAAAAATACGACCTGGAGAGTCAAGCATTAAACGTAATGCTCTGTATTCACCTTTAGGAAGACGTTTTGCGTCACCGCTAGGAGAGGTAAGACAACGACTGTTTTCGTCAAGTTCCCAACCATTAAACGTAATTACACCATTTGTTTCTAGTGCAGACTCTTCACCGCCTAAGGCAGTACGAGTAATTAAGTTACGCGCACGAATAGTTAATTCGCGAGGATTGAATGGCTTAGTAATATAGTCATCAGCGCCAATTTCTAGGCCTAAGATACGATCTACATCGTTATCACGACCCGTTAAGAAAATAAGACCGACTTTGCGTTTTTGGCGTAATTCGCGAGCTAAGATCAGCCCGTTTTTGCCTGGCAGATTGATGTCCATAACTACGAGATTGACGTCGTCATTATTTGTAAGCTTATCATGCATATCATCGCCATCAATGGCTTCAATAACTTTGTAACCTTCAGCTTCAAATAAACTAACGAGGTTTAGTCTAGTTACGTCTTCATCCTCTACAATCAGAATGACTGGCGTTTGCATTTTTAATTAACCTTTTTGGAGTATTTTATTACAAAAAAACCGGCATGGTTCTATAAACCGATTACTAGAGATTATAGGATTATATCTAAATGTTAACAAGTATAAACCATTTAGACGAAACAGTAGGGAATCGCAAAAACCCACTATAGAAAGGCATTGTGTGAACTACTGTTTAATTGATCTTTTAAATTGGATGCATTTTTTGAATTATTAAAGTCGAAGCCATTTTCCTTTAGTAATTGATGCACCCATCAATCAGGTAAAGATACATAAAATAAACAGACTAATTCAAAACGAAATTATATCACTTTCCAACCTTTCATCAATCTATGTGATATCTTAAAAGCATTAAAGTTCATAAATTATTTAACTTCAAGCCATTTACCAAACAAAAAGATCGGGCTGGTTAGCAGATGTTTTATAAATGTGGCCGCTACTGACATAATTCAAGGGCCGTAGTGTAATTACTCTAACTTTTTTACTCAGTCATAGCTCGCTCATTAATAGGATCACTTATGCGCGCGCGTTTACTAACTCTGAGCGCCTAAGTTGTAATTTAAGGCGCTATTACTCAGCAGAGCAAATTCGTTATTTTGTATTGCCAGCTCTTGTCATTAACATTTGTAGCGACTGTGTTAGTCGCTGCCTGAGTACGCTGAGTTTAGCGAGCAGTAGGTTTAGCTGCTATAAACGGCAAATTTATTATTTTTAAATACCGTTTGAAAGTTTTCAAATTGTGCTTCCAAAATAGGTGGGTATTTTAAAAAGCTATTGGCCACAATATTGAGCTTACCTGCTTTGGTCAGGTGCTGTTTAGCATTGGCTAGAAATGTTTCCGCGACTGTGTAGTCGGTAGCAATACCAGTATGAAATGGCGGATTACTAATAATAAGATCAAACTTACCGGTAATATTTTTTAGACCATCACTAAGTATCGCTTCGCCGTTAATATTGTTTAGTTTAAGCGTTTGCTGCGTTGCATAAGTTGCTAATGCGCTAACATCACTACACACAAAACTTAGTGCAGGGTTGTTTAGCCCTAAATATGTGGCAATTAAGCCAGCACCACAGCCAAAGTCTAGTACGCTACCGTGTTTAATTTGCGGTGCGTTTTCTAGTAATATTTTTGTTCCAGCGTCTAAACCGCCATGGTTAAAAACCCCAGGAATGCTTATTGCAGTAAATTCAGTGTCGCCTACATTTACCGTAAAGTGCTTATGGTAATCGCTAATAGCAAACTGTTTATTTGCTGTAAGCTGCGCGAATGAATAGAGCACACAATGTTTAGCAGAATCGATTTTATTACTAAACTGAGCTTTACCCATTAGCTGCTTTTCAATGGACTTAACACCACTTTTATTTTCACCAACCACTAACAGCTCAGCATCTTCAGTAATGATGGCGCGTATATTATCCAGCGCCATTAATACTTCTGGTTTTGATTTTGGGTAGTATAGAATAACTAAATCAAAGTCATTACCCTTCATGCTGTGGTTAATAGCTATATCAACTCCAGCGATATTTTTGGCAAACTCCGCATTAGCGTGGTTATAACTAAAGGCGGTAATTTTGCTTTCAGGGTTAAGCTGTTTAAGCTCGTTTAAAAAGCCATCTTGAACAAAGTTGACCACCAAAATTGACTTACCGACTAGCTTTTCGCTATTGCGCAGTAATAGTAAGCTTGGGTTGGTTAATACGCTCATAAATAGCATTACCTTAAAAATAGATTAGTTATAGAGGGATTAATTTCTTAACCCGAATTCTGCTGAAGAAGTTTGCCTGTACACAGATAATACACCCAGCTATAAGTAAGCTTTGCCACCTGTATGCTTTTGTTGCACGAGGCAAAGCACATTAATAGCGGCCCTGATGCAGCTAACTTCAATACTGAGTGTATTGTTGAAAGTAGCCGCAGCAGATAGTTGTATTATGCAGTGCTTAGCTTATTCAGTGCGCTCAAACATTAAGTCCCACACACCATGGCCTAAACGGTGTCCACGTTGCTCAAACTTAGTTAAAGGACGCGCATCTGGGCGTGGTACATAATCGTTTGTTGCCGATTGGTTTTTAAACCCAGGGGCTGCTTGCATTACTTCTAGCATATGCTCGGCATAATTTTCCCAATCAGTGGCCATATGAAAAACCCCGCCCAGTTTTAATTGAGTACGTAATTTTTCGACAAACTCAGGCTGTACAATACGACGCTTATGGTGGCGTTTTTTATGCCAAGGATCAGGGAAAAATAACTGTAGTTTAGCTAAGCTCTCTGCCGCGATACAGTCGGCAAGTACTTCTATGGCGTCGTGTTCAAAAATACGTAGGTTAGTAATACCGGCTTCATCGGCATCCATTAAGCACGCACCCACACCTGGGCGATGTACTTCAATACCAATAAAGTTTAACTGCGGGGCATTTTTTGCCATTTCAACCAGTGACTTGCCCATACCAAAGCCAATTTCAAGCACCACATCGTTATCGTTGCCAAACACCTCGCTTAAATCCAGCATGCCATTTTTATGTTCTAAGCCCATAGTTGGCCAGCACTTTTCGATAGCGGCAGCTTGGCCTTTGGTTAAACGACCTTCGCGCTTTACAAAACTACGAATAGTACGGATATATTTACCTTCTTGCTTTGCTTGCTCAAGGTTAGCGTTAGTTGATTCACTCATATTATTGGCCTGACAAAATAACGGGTTTAAAAACGGTTGCGTATTATCCCTGACCCCGGCACCGATAACAAGCTTTAGCTGATTTTATAGGCTCTATCGCTTGATCTTTTCAATAACTGCAATAGACTGAGCCGCCATTAAGCATCTGTAATAAGTTAAATATTTTGCATTTAAACAAACAACAGTCAGACTGGTTTTCTAAGCAAGTTGTTGACTGGTATCATCTTCATGGTCGAAAAACACTGCCGTGGCAGTTAGCCAAAACCCCTTATAAGGTGTGGGTTTCTGAGGTGATGCTGCAACAAACTCAAGTAATTACCGTTATTCCTTACTTTGAGAAGTTTATGGCGAGTTTTCCAGATATTATTGCTTTAGCAAATGCCGATGAAGATCAGGTGCTGCATCATTGGACAGGCTTAGGTTACTATGCTCGCGCACGTAACTTACATAAAACAGCCAAAATAGTCCGTGATCAATACCAAGGGCAGTTCCCGGAAACCCTTGAAGAAGTAATGGCGTTACCTGGAATAGGGCGTTCCACTGCCGGTGCAGTATTATCATTATCGCTAGGGCAGCACCACCCGATACTTGACGGTAATGTAAAGCGCGTTTTGGCCCGCTTTTTTATGGTTGAAGGGTGGTATGGGGTTAAAAAGGTCGAAAACCAGCTTTGGCAGTTAAGCGAGCAGTTAACACCAAAAAATAATGTCACCGAATTTAATCAAGCAATGATGGATTTAGGGGCCAGTGTATGTTCCCGTAGTCGCTTTGACTGCCAAGCGTGTCCGTTAAATAGCCGCTGTGCTGCATTTAACGCTGAGCAAGTTACCGTATTTCCTCATTCAAAGCCTAAAAAAGCAGTGCCTAAAAAGCGTTGCCATCAATTAATTATTCAATGCGATGACAAAGTACTTATGGAAAAGCGTCCAAGTTCAGGTATTTGGGGAGGGTTGTTTGGTTTTTTTGAATTTAATGAAGCAAGCGAATTGGAACTGTTTTTAGCCCAGCAAGGACTAACAACCGAGCTGACGCTACTGGAACCCTTTACCCATGTGTTTTCACACTTTGAGCTGACGATTAACCCACATGTACTTAAGTTAGCGCATATTCCGGATGTGGTTAATGAGCGGCAATTGGTTTGGTACCCACTAGATCAATCCATAGAGGTGGGTTTAGCCGCACCGACTAAAAAGTTGGTTAAACAAATGGCGCCAATAGGTTAAACTTGCTGGTAACTATCGCTAAAGAGAATTAATTATGGCACGTACAGTATTTTGTCAAAAGTTACAAAAAGAAGCTGAAGGGCTTGGATTTCAATTATATCCTGGCGAACTTGGCGAAAAAATCTTTAACAATATCTCCAAAGAAGCTTGGGCACAGTGGCAGCACAAGCAAACAATGCTAATAAACGAAAAGCATTTAAATATGATGGACCCTGAGCATCGCAGCTTTTTAGAGCAGCAAATGGTAGGCTTTTTGTTTGAAAACAAAGATATTGAAATTGAAGGCTATAAGCCACCAGAAAAATAAAAGTTAATTAAACTAAAAAAAGGGCTGAATAGCCCTTTTTTAGTTTATCAGAGCAATTTACTCATCTTCTTGTTCGCTGATCTTAATTTGCTCTTTTAAGAACTGTGCCGCTTTAGAATATTCAATCTCTAATTGATCCCGTAACTCGATAAGTTTATCACTGTTAGGTGTTGCTGTTTTACATTGTTCTTCAAATACGCTTGCCAGTTCAGTAACTTGGTGTGCACCAATGGTTTTTGATATAGACTTTAACTGATGGCAGCCATCAATAATATCCTCTAAATTATTCTGCATAACGCCAAAGTTAATAGCCCTTATCAGTTCTTGGCTTTGCTCTAAGTACATCTTAAAAAATCGAATTTGCTTCGCTGCATCACCATCAATATATTTAGCGACAGACGCCATATTAATAGGTATTGCCGGTTTGGATTGTATATCGTAGTTTTTCTTATTGTTATACTTTTCATTCCAACGCAGCAAGGTTTCATCTAACACGTTCAGCTCGATAGGTTTAGTAAGAAAGTCATTAACCCCCACGTTTAAGCAGCGTTCTTTTTCACCCTTAATGGCATTTGCGGTAACGGCAATAATATAAGGTTGTGACACGATGGAGCCTAACATTTCAGCTTCGTTGCGAATTTTTTCGACCATATCGTAGCCAGACATAACCGGCATGTGTAAATCGGTTAAGATTAGCGAATAGTTGCCTTTACGCCACATATTAATGCCTTCTTCACCATTATTAGCTACTTCAACAGCATAGCCAAGAATCTCGAGCTGATCTGACATGACTTGCTGATTGAGTTGGTTATCTTCAACTAATAGAATAAGTTTATTCGCATCAGCAGCTTGCTCTGAATCTAAATAATCAGCGAGTGATTTTGGCTTTTTGATATGCTTTGGCTGATGTAAGCCTGCAGCAACTAATATCGATAACATAAAATTAGACTTACACAGCGGGCTGGCATTAATATAAAAAATATTTTTATGATTAATGGTCGCATCATCTAACTTGCTTAATACCACCACTTGCTGGTTATGATCTTCTAACGAATAGAGTAAACGTCTTAAAAAGGCGTTTATGTTATCCATATCGTCGATACCATCAACCACCCAAATTATATCTCGCTGCTCTTGTTGCGCCTCAATTTCTTGCTGATTATGAACATAGGTTATTTTAGCCCCCATGAATGATAAATAACGGTAAATTATTTTCTCTCGCTCAGCATTATTACTGACTACTACAATATGCCTGCCGTCTAAGCTATTTTTATGAGCATATTTAACCTTGCCTGAGGTACCAAAAGGAAGCTCAACGGTGAATTCGCTGCCTATACCAATGTTACTGTTAACAGAGATAGTGCCTAGCATTAACTCGGTAAGGCTTTTACAAATAGAAAGCCCAAGGCCTGTGCCGCCGTACTCTCTGGTAATAGAGCTTTCGGCTTGAATAAAGGGATTAAATATTTCGCGTAGCTGAGCTTGGGTCATACCTTTGCCGTTATCAGATACACAAAAACGTACGGTGAAATGATCAGCCGTATTATGAGCAACTTCAACTGTGATATTTACTTGCCCCTGATGCGACTCACTGGTTGTGGTAAATTTAATCGCGTTACTACATAAGTTATATAAAACTTGGCGGACTCGTACATTATCACCAATTAAATTTACAGGAATGTCGGGGGCAATAGCTAAAAATCGCCAACTTAACTTGAATTTAGCTATTGCCCCC
>NZ_JBFJHD010000048.1:0-18495 GCF_041613455.1 Pseudoalteromonas sp.
ACGCATCTTAAGGACTTATTTGCTAACAACGACTCGCGTTTTTCACAGTTTTCGACGCAGATCCCCGGGCTATTATTTGATTATTCAAAGCAGCTTATCGATAGCACCACGTTTGCACAATTAATTGCACTGGCAAAAGAGTGTGACATCAGTGCGTGGCGTGAAAAAATGTTTAGCGGTGAAAAAATTAATTTTACCGAAGATCGTGCCGTATTACACACGGCCCTGCGCAACCGTGCGCACACTCCACTTATTGTTGATGGCGAAAACATTACCGCCGCAGTTGATAATGAGCTGGCTAAAATTAAACAGTTTGTTGAAAAAGTACGGAGTGGTCAGTGGCTAGGCTTTAGCGGCAAACCGGTAAAAGACGTGGTAAGTATTGGCGTCGGCGGTTCAAACTTGGGCCCGCAAATGGCAACCGAAGCGCTAAAAGCGTTAAGCGACAACAACTTAAAGGTGCATTATGTGTCAAATGCCGATGGAGTGCAGATTGCGTCGGTATTAAAAGCCATTGATCCCGAAACCACTTTGTTTGTGATTGCGTCAAAAACGTTTACCACCTCAGAAACCATGACCAACGCTAAAACGGCGGTTGACTGGTTTTTACATGCAGCTAAAGATGAGTCGGCAATTGCTAAGCACTTTGTTGCTGTGAGCACTAATTTAGAAAAAACCGCCGCGTTTGGTATTAGTGACGACAATGTATTTACTATGTGGGACTGGGTTGGCGGTCGCTTTTCGTTATGGAGCGCGATTGGCTTACCGATTGCCTTATATGCAGGCTATGACGCTTTTGAAGCAATTTTAGAGGGCGCATACGAAGTTGATCAGCACTTTAAAACAGCGCCGCTTGAGCAAAACATTCCGTTAATTATGGCGCTCTTAAGTGTGTGGAATACCAGCTTTTTAGGCTATAGCTCACAAGCTATATTACCCTATGACCAAGCGCTGCATATGCTGCCTGCATACTTGCAACAAGGTGAAATGGAAAGTAACGGCAAACACGTTAATTTTGCCGGCGACACAGTGCCATATACTACGGTACCGATTATATGGGGCATGACGGGCATTAACGGGCAACACGCATTTTACCAATGTTTGCATCAGGGGAATGTGATTGTACCGGCTGACTTTATTGCCTCAGTTAAACCGCAGGTGAGTGTGGATAAGCACCACGATATTTTATTATCGAACTTTTTTGCGCAAACAGAAGCGCTGATGAACGGAGTCGATGCACAGCAGATCACCGCCGATTTAACCGCTAAGGGTAAGTCTGAGGCTGAAATAGCGGCCTTACTAGCCCATAAAATTCACCAAGGAAACCGCCCAACCACCTCTATGCTGCTAGATAGCGTAGATGCAAAAAGCATAGGGCGCTTAATTGCCTTGTACGAACATAAGATTTTTTGCCAAGGCATTATTTTAGAAATATGTTCATTTGATCAATGGGGCGTTGAGCTTGGTAAAGGCTTAGCGGCAAAAATTGAGGCAGAGCTGGTGGACGACACAGTTACTCATCAGCACGACAGCTCTACCACCGGTTTAATGGCGTACTACAAACAGCATCGTACGCAGTAACAAATTCGCTTAGTAACATAAGCAAACCAAATACCTTTGAACGGGTAGCGCTGGTGTACTTAGGGACTGTATTTTTGTGAGAGGAATTATAGCTCCCTAAGACCCATTTTTTCAGCGCAGATGATAAAAATAATAAAAAGCATCATAATAGAATTACCAAGCAGGTTTTTGTGTAACAGTATTTATAAAAGCCGACATAATCCAAGCAATAAACTGCTATAGCTGATTACCTCAAGGGTAATGCGTAGCATAAACGTAGAGAGTAACTATGCTTAATCCTTTTGATATTATAATTTTTGGGGGCGGTGGTGATCTTGCGTTACGCAAATTACTTCCTGCAATGTATCGAGCATATCAAGAAGGAAACTTACCTGAAGGCTCACGTATTTTGCCAACGGTACGCACAGCGAGTCAATGTGAAGAATACCTAGCAACCGCACACCATGCACTACAAGAGTTTTTAGCAAAGGACGAGTATAATACAAAGGATTGGCAGGCTTTTTCGCGCTATTTAGTCCCGGTTGTCAGCAATGTAACCGAAGCCGACGATAACTGGGATGTGCTAAAAAACATTTTAGATGAACACGACAGTACCAAGTCACGGGTATTTTACTTATCGCTACCACCTGCGGTATACGGTACCTGCTGCGAAATTTTATCAAGCAAAGATCTTATTACTCCAAGCTCACGCGTGGTGGTTGAAAAGCCGATTGGTTATTGTGGTGATTCGGCTGAAGAAATTAATGGTAAAATTGCCGAATACTTTAGCGAAGAGCAAATTTTCCGTATTGACCATTACTTAGGTAAAGAAACCGTACAAAACTTAATGGCACTGCGTTTTTCAAACTCGTTGTTTGAAAATATGTGGGACGCAAAATCAATCGATAATATTCAAATTAGTTTATCAGAAACCGTGGGCCTTGAAAGCCGTGCAGGTTTTTATGATAAAGCCGGTGCACTGCGTGACATGGTGCAAAACCACTTGTTACAACTACTATGTTTAGTAGCAATGGAATCACCACACAAACTCAACGCCAACAGTATTCGCACCGAAAAACTTAAAGTGTTAGAGGCGCTGCGCCCACTGGTTGGCGAGGATGTTGATAACAACATTATTCGTGGCCAGTATGTGCCGGGTGACTTAAACGGTAAAATCGTACCTGGCTACCTTGAAGAGCTGAACGAAGGGGCCAGCAAAACCGAAACCTTTGTGGCTATTCGCGCACACATCGATAACTGGCGCTGGGCGGGGGTACCTTTTTACCTGCGTACCGGTAAACGCATGGCAAAACGCTGCGCCGAAATTGTGGTGCAGTATAAAAAAGTGTCACACAATGTGTATGAAGATAGCGTGGGTAATATAGAACCAAACCGCTTGGTTATTCGCTTACAACCAGAAGAAAGCATTCAGCTTACCTTGATGTCTAAGCGCTTAGATAACCTGCAAATGCAGTTAGAGCCAGTGACGATGAACATTGAGCTATCGCAAGCCTACAGCAATGGTTTCCACTCTGATGCGTACAAGCGTTTAATGCTTGATGCGGCTGCCAATAACCCGTCGTTATTTATTCACCGTGACGAAGTTCGCCAAGCATGGCAGTGGATAGATCCAATTATTGAACGTTGGCAAGAAAAAGGTAAACCGGCGCTTTATCGTGCAGGCAGTTGGGGCCCCGAAGATGCAGACGAATTATTAGCAGAGAATAACCACGTATGGTTTAACACCGGTGATAAGGGAGCATAATGGCAACACTAGTAGAAAAGTTTTTTGATAACAAGCAAGCGCTTACCGCAGAGCTGTCGGCAACGCTGGAACAATCATTACGTGCCGGTATAGCCAGCGATGGCCGCGCGGTATTAATGGTATCGGGTGGCTCGTCACCGGCACCCGCCTATAAGCATTTATCAACGCTTGATTTAGATTGGCAACATGTTGATGTAGCTATGGTGGATGAGCGCTGGGTAGATAGCAGCCACGAAAAAAGCAACGAAGCGTTTATCAACAGCACATTACTGCAAAACTATGGTGCAGCAGCTAACTTTGTCACCATGAAAAATAGCGCCACCACAGCAGCGCAAGGCAGCGCAGCGTGTGAAACGGCGTACAACGCATTAAAACGCCCATTTGATGTAACGATTTTAGGAATGGGGCCTGATGGTCACACTGCCTCGTTATTTCCCCACGCACAGGGCTTAGAGCAGGGTTTAACCAGCGATAAGCTAGTCTGCGCTATTAATGCCATTGAAAGTGACGTTACCGGCAGCATTACAGAGCGAATGACGCTGACGTTAAATGCAATAGCACAGTCAAAAGTGGTGAAGCTACTTATTAGCGGTGAAGAAAAGCTTGCCGTGTATAAGCAAGCTAAAGCCGGTGGGGATGTTAACGACATGCCACTACGCGCTGTGCTTAATCACCCAACAATAAATATCGAAGTGTATTGGGCGCCATAAGTTATCACTGTGATGTACCGCTCTAATCAACAAGGCAGCTATTATTAGCTGCCTTTTTAGTTGCTCAAATATTATGCAAAACGCCATATTTATTACTGAGCTATTGTTAAACAATGTTAACCAGCAGTCAGCGCTTGTATGCTAAATAGCCGAAAAAAGTATTGTTTTTAAACATTTTTCCCTTTAGAGAGTTGTATGTTTTTTGGCAACATACAGATTTAATTAAATTTTATTTGCACACCACGGTTGTCATAAAAGTTTCCCTTCCTTTTTTGGCGCAAAAGCTTTAGCCTAAAGGCATTAACAAAGACACATACAAATTAAAATAGACGGAGCAGTAACATGGCGGAGCAACAAGTACAGCCTTTACACAACGAAAAACATGCCAACACTAAAATTAAAAACGGCATCAATATTGAATTTATGAAAACGCAACATTTAGTGCCAGTTGTAGCACACGAATTTGCGCGTATTGCGAACGAGTTTCCAATGTCGTTTGTTAAAAATAACGAAACAGGTACTTTTCAAGCCGTGGCTATGTTTGGTCTTGAGCCAGGCGAAAACTTATTTGTTGAAGGCGATAAGTGGACAGCGGCTTTTGCTCCAATGGCAACTACGCGTTACCCACTGGGCTTAGTAAAGCACCCAGAGCAAGATCAATACGGTATTGTGATTGACGAAGCAAGCCCACTGGTTGGCGAAGCAGAAGGCAATGCCTTATTTGAAAATGGTGAAGAAACAGATTACCTAAAACGTCGTAAAGAAGCGCTGGTTTCATTTATTGAGTTTTCTCAAGTGACTGATGCGTTTACGAAATTTTTAGCCGATAAAGAACTACTAGTAGCACAAACGCTAACTGTAGATATTAAAGGCGAGAAAAAAGACATCAATGGTATTTACCTTATCGATGAGAAAAAGCTTAATGAACTAAGCGATGCAGACTTCCTTGAGCTGCGTAAGCGTGGTTATTTAGCGCCTATCTATTCTTTCTTAACGTCTACTCATCAAGTAGCGCGTTTGGCTCGTTTAAAAGCGCAACAAGCGTAATCGTTAACTGAGCAAATAAAAGCGCCTTTGGGCGCTTTTTTTATGCGTTTAAACTTAGTTTACTTGCTAAAAAGTGAGCGTACGTCCACATTAGTGTCACTTGTATTTTATAGAGTTCACCATGAAAAAATCACTTTTAATGGCGCTTATCGCCAGTAGCTGCCTTACCTTATCTGTTCCTGCATTGAGCGCCGACGCGCCGTTTGCGATTGCCATTCATGGCGGCGCAGGCACCATAGAAAAAAGTAAATTTACTGCCGCGCAACAGCAAGCATACCGCGCTAAACTAGCCGAAGCCGTCGAGGCGGGCTATAAAATACTGGAGCAAGGCGGCGAGAGCCTTGATGCAATTACAGCCGCTATACAGGTGTTGGAGCAATCCACTTACTTTAATGCCGGACGTGGCGCGGTATATACCTACGATGGAAGCCATGAGCTGGATGCCTCTATTATGGATGGTCGTAATCGTCAGGCCGGCGCTGTTGCCGGAGTAAAACATGTAGAAAGCCCGATTAACCTCGCACGCTTAGTGATGGATAACTCGGTACACGTGATGCTTAGCGGCCAAGGCGCGGAAGAGTTTGCCAAACTGCAAGGCGTGCCGTTAATTGAAAATAATTTATTTGATACTGAGCAGCGTTACAAAGCGTTATTAAAAGCCAAGCAAAAGCTAGATCAAGCCAAAGCCACCGCCAAAGACTACCAAGCGGCCCATCAAGCACTGCCAAATAATTACAAAATGGGTACAGTGGGTGCGGTTGCGTTGGATAAAAACGGCAATCTAGCTGCGGGTACCTCAACCGGTGGCATGACCGCAAAGCGTTTTGGGCGCATTGGTGACTCTCCAGTGATAGGGGCAGGGACGTTTGCCGAAAATGCATCGTGTGCGGTGTCGGCCACGGGCCACGGCGAATATTTTATTCGCTATAATGTGGCGAGCGACATTTGCGCGCGGGTAAAATACCAAGGCAAAACCATTGCACAAGCAGGGGATGAAGTGATCAATGGCGTGCTAAAGCCGATTGGTGGCACCGGCGGCGTTATTATTGTTGATACTAAAGGCAATATCAGTTTACCGTTTAATACCTCAGGCATGTACCGTGCGAGTAAATCAAACACGCAAGCTACCTATGTGGGCATTTTTAACGACGAATAACACACTCCCCATTACACTGGCTGGCGGGCTAATTTTATAGCGCATGATATGTGCTCAGTAGGATTAACCCCAGCCATTTAATTTGCTACAATCGCAGCTCTTTTCCTAATTTTATAAGGTATGCGGGTGGTAAACCTAGGTCAGTTGTTTGGCGAGCTAAATACGTGCTTAAAAAAAGATCAATTCATCTTTAAAAAACGCTTACACGGCGTTAAAAAAATAACCGATGAAGCTAAGCAGACTCACGCACTTGAAAAAATAGCCTCAGATATAACCCGCAGCCAACAATTGCGCCAGCAACGTATCGCCGGTTTACCTCAGGTTACCTACCCTGAGCAATTACCTGTAAGTCAAAAAAAGGATGTTATAAAAGACGCCATCGCCAATAATCAAGTGGTTATTATTGCAGGCGAAACCGGCTCAGGTAAAACCACACAAATTCCTAAAATGTGTTTAGAGCTCGGTCGCGGTGTTGATGGTTATATTGGCCATACGCAACCACGGCGACTGGCTGCACGTACCGTGGCTAATCGTATTGCAGAAGAAATGCAATGTGAGCTGGGCCAACAAGTCGGTTTTAAAATTCGTTTTAGTGATCAGGTTTCTAACAATACTTATATTAAGTTGATGACCGACGGTATTTTACTAGCGGAAATTCAGCAAGATCGCTTTTTAAATCAGTACGACACCATTATTATTGATGAAGCGCACGAGCGTAGCTTAAACATCGACTTTATTTTGGGCTACTTAAAAAACTTGCTGCCGAAGCGCCCCGATTTAAAAGTGATCATTACCTCTGCCACCATAGATCCTGAGCGTTTTGCAAAACACTTTAACGATGCGCCTATTATTGAGGTGTCGGGGCGTACCTTTCCCGTGGATGTGCGCTACAACCCCATTAGTGACATTAATAAAGACGATATGGAAGCCGAAGGCGACCAGCTACAAGGTATTTTTGATGCCGTCGATGAGCTGTGCGCTGAAGGGCCGGGCGATATTTTAATCTTTTTAAATGGTGAACGTGAAATACGCGATACCGCCGACGCCCTAAGTAAACGCAATTTAAAACATACCGAGATCCTGCCTCTGTATTCGCGTTTATCTAATGCAGAGCAAAACCGTATTTTTGCGCCACATTCGCGCCGCCATATTATTTTATCGACCAACGTCGCCGAAACCTCGTTAACCGTGCCGGGCATTCGTTATGTTATCGACCCCGGTACTGCGCGCATTAGCCGTTATAGCTACCGTACTAAGGTGCAGCGCCTGCCAATAGAGCCTATTTCACAAGCCAGTGCTAATCAGCGTATGGGGCGCTGTGGGCGTGTTGAGGCCGGTGTATGTATTCGCTTGTACAGTGAAGAGGACTTTTTATCACGCCCTGAATTTACCGATCCTGAAATACTGCGTACTAACTTAGCGTCGGTTATTTTGCAAATGTTAGCGCTTGGCTTGGGCGATATGGCGCAGTTTCCATTTGTACAAGCCCCCGATAGCCGCAATATCAACGATGGTTTAACGTTACTTGAAGAGTTACAAGCGGTTAAACCGGCAAAACGTGGCAGTAAAACCAGTTTAACCTCATCGGGCAGAGAGCTAAGTCGCCTGCCGGTAGACCCGCGTTTAGCGAAAATGGTGTTAACTGCACATAAGCTCGGTGCACTGCGTGAAGTAATTATTATTGTTGCCGCCTTGTCGATTCAAGATCCACGCGAACGCCCGCAAGAAAAACGCGCCGCCGCCAATGAAAAGCACGCGCGTTTTGACGACCCCGATTCTGATTTTATTGCCTTTTTAAATTTGTGGAATTACCTAGAAGAGCAGCAAAGTGAGCTGAGCAACAGCCAATTCAGAAAGCTATGTCAAAAAGACTTCCTCGCTTATATGCGCTTGCGTGAGTGGCAAGATATTGTTTATCAAATCAGTACCGTGTGCAACGAAATGGGCATGAAGGCCACTTCAAATGCGGCTGACGGTGAGCAAGTACACAAGGCGTTACTCAGTGGTATGCTTAGCCATATTGGCTTTAAAGACGAAAAGCAAGTGTACAAAGGCGCCCGTAATAGCCAGTTTCATATTTTCCCGGGCTCGGGGTTATTTAAAAAGAGCCCCAAATGGATTATGTCGGCAGAGCTGGTAGAAACCAGTAAATTATATGCCCGCACCAATACAAAAATAGATATTAATTGGGTTGAACCGTTAGCGCAGCATTTAGTTAAACGCAGCTATACAGAGCCGCATTGGGAGAAAAAACCCGGTGCAGTGATCGCCTTTGAGCAGCAAACGCTGTATGGCTTATTAGTGGTTAATAAACGCCGCTGTGTGTACAGCAACATTGACCCTAAAGTGAGCCGTGAATTATTTATACGCAGCGCGTTAGTTGAGCAAGATTTAGGCTTAAACGAAAGCTTTTTAGCGTTTAATCGTGAGTTAATTGAAGACATTCAGGTGCTGGAAAACAAGTCGCGCCGCCGTGATATTTTAGTTGATGAGCAAACGTTATTTGAGTTTTACGATAAAAAAATACCTAAAGAAATCAACAACCGCGCCGCGTTTGTAAAATGGTATAAAACGCAAAAACGCCATGATAAGCATTACTTGCATATGAGCCGCGAAGAGCTAATGCAGCATGGCGCCAGCAGCATAACCGAGTTTGATTACCCCGACACCTGGCAGCAGGAACAGTTAATATTACCGCTTACTTATCACTTTGATCCGGGCCAAGCGGTTGATGGTGTGGCGGTGCAAATACCCGTTGCGTTATTAAATCAAGTACAAGAAACAGGGTTTGATTGGCACATTCCGGCCTTTCGCCATGAACTGATTTGCGGCTTAATTAAATCGTTACCTAAGTCCTTACGGCGCAACTTTGTGCCAGCGCCAAACTATGCTGACGCGGTACTCAGTGCCATTGAGCCGTTACAAGGTAGCTTAATTGAGGCGCTCAGCACGCGCTTATTGCGCATGACCGGCGTACGAGTAGACCCCGAAGCATGGGATCTGAGCGCTTTAGCGCCGCATTTACGCCTGCAATTTGAAGTACGCGATGAGCATGACGCACTTTTGGCACGCGGTCTTGATTTAGCCAAATTAAAAGCGCAGTTACAGGGCAAAGTCACCGATACGCTGTCGAAAGTGGCTGACAAAGGCATAGAAAAAACACAGTTAACGCAGTGGGATTTTGGTGAACTGCCAAGCTCCTATGTTAAAAAGCAGGGGCAGTACGAGATCAAAGCGTACCCCGCTTTAGTAGACAAAAAAGCCAGTGCTGCGGTGGAGTTATTTGATAATGAAATAAAAGCGCAAGTGGCTCATCAGCAAGGGTTACGCCGTTTAGTGTTACTTAATGTGCCTTCACCGATTAAGTATTTACAGCAAAACTTACCAAATAAGGCTAAGCTTGGTTTATATTTTAATCCGTTTGGTAAGATTGCCGATTTAATTGATGATTGCATTGCCGCTGGCGTCGATAGTTTATTAGTTAAATATGGCGATGTGCGCAGCCAAGAGGCGTTTGAACAGGTTAAAGAGCATATTCGTGGTGAGCTAGGCGATACCGTGGTGGCCATTGCGACCCAAGTTGAGCAAGTACTTAGTATTGCGCACGTGTTGCATAAAAAAATGAAAGGGCGGGTAGACTTAACTATGATCACCGCCCATGGTGATATTAAGTCGCAATTAGAGTCACTCATTTTTAAAGGATTTGTAAGTCAGCACGGTGCAAACAGGTTAAGTGATTTAATTCGTTATTTAAAAGCGATAGAAAAGCGCTTGGAGAAACTACCAGTAGACCCGAATCGCGATAGACTCTGTGTGCTTGAACTCGACAAAGTGGCGCAAGAGTACAATAAGTTAGCCAGTAAAACGCCTAAGGGCTTACCGTTACCACAGGAAGTGGCAGCACTATTTTGGATGCAACAAGAGCTTAGAGTGTCGTTATTTGCGCAAACTTTAGGGACGCCTTATCCAGTTTCAGCTAAACGCGTGTTAAATGCGATAAAAGAGATTGAATAACATAGGATATCTCTATTAAGCTAGCAGTTAGGGTTTATTGATTATGAGAAGGAAACGGCATGTCTATGTCCTCATTAATTAAGCAAAAAATACAGCGTATGTTGGTGGTAGATGATGAGTATTTTAATTACGAAATACTCAAAGCAGCACTCGCATCAAAGTTTGATCTTAGCTATGCTGATTCAGGTAAAAGCTGTTTAGCGTCGGCGGTGGCAGAGGCCCCAGATATAATTTTACTTGATGTCTGTATGCCAGGCTTAGACGGTTACGATACCTGTAGATTACTTAAACATACGCCAGAAACCAAAAATATACCGATTGTGATGATATCAGGACTTGAATCGCCACAAGAGCAGCAAGCAGGATTTGACGCCGGATGTGATGCTTATGTCGTGAAGCCTTTTTCGGTAGCGGTGTTGTTAGAGCAAATAAATAAAATAGTATAGGGAAAAATTATGTTTACAGATGATAAACGCAATTTTCGACGTATGCAGATCAATACCCCCGTCACATTAACAACCATAGAGCCGGTAGCGGGGTTAAACTATAGTGCACAATGTGTCGATTTAAGTGCTACGGGGTTGTCTTTACATTTAGATGAGCTACTTGAACCAAATACGCTATTATCTGTGTATATGGATGCAACGCACCCCAATATTGAGCCATTAAAGGCAACCGCTAAAGTAATACGTGCCAGCAAAGAAGATGATGGCACGATAACCGCGGGGCTGGAAATAATTCAATTTAACTAAATTAACCTTCCGCGGGTAGTTTAGTACACCTTACAGATCAGGCCTTTTAAGTAAAAACCTTCTGGATAGCTGCCGGCAATAGGGTGGTCGGCTGCTTGATTTAAACGTTCCATGATCAGCAAGTCTTTTCCGGCATCAAGTGCCGCGTCGGCCACCACTTTTTGAAACAAATTTTGCTCCATTAAGCCCGAACATGAAAAGGTGAGTAATGTGCCACCGGGTTTTAATATTTGCATGGCAATCATGTTAATATCTTTATAGCCTCGGCATGCGCCAGTCAGCTGTGCTTTGTTATCGGCGAATTTAGGCGGATCCATCACTATGGTGTCAAATAAAACACCGTCTTCGCGGTATTGGCGCAGCAACTTAAATACATCTTGCTTAACAAAATCTACTTTAGCTAAATCAAGATTATTATGCTCAACATTACGTTTTGCTGTATCAAGAGCGGGTTGTGAAACATCAACATTGGTAACGTGCTTACAGCCACCACGCAGTGCGTATAATGAAAATGTACCGGTATAGCTAAAACAGTTTAATACCGTTTTGTCTTTTGAAAAGCGCTCAAGAGCAGCACGGCTATCACGCTGATCTAAGTAAAAGCCGGTTTTATGACCGTCAATAATATCAACTTCAAGTTTTAAACCATTTTCTACAATTAACACCGGCTCGGTTGGCGCGTCACCCCACAACGCACCTTTAATGGGTTCAAGCCCTTCTTTAGTGCGCACATCCACATCTGAGCGCTCATAAATGCTGTGGCCTGGAAATATTGCCATTAACGCGGCCACAATTTCACCTTTATGGCGTTCAGCACCAGCG
The DNA here is from genome assembly GCF_041613455.1 of Pseudoalteromonas sp. Classification (GTDB taxonomy): domain Bacteria; phylum Pseudomonadota; class Gammaproteobacteria; order Enterobacterales; family Alteromonadaceae; genus Pseudoalteromonas. The sequence continues at coordinate 11,827 of NZ_JBFJHD010000048.1, forward strand.
CTAAGTAATTGACACACCAATACATTGGCAAATTTATCTATGGTGACACCGGGTAAAAAATCTGACTCTGCGGCGCATAGTCTAAAGCCGGTTAAACCGCCTTCTTCAATCACTTGGCTACGCGCTTCTAGGGCACGGCGTAAACGACGTTCAAAAAACGCTTGGTCTATCACTTCTTTTTCGTCAAAGCTCCATACGCGAGCACGAATTTGAGAATGTGGGCTATAGGCCGCCGTTGCTAAAAATTTACCGTCGTTATCATAAATGGTGACCGTGTCGCCAAGGCCTGGTTTACCTTTAATTTTTTTGATGGCTTTGGAAAATAACCATGGGTGTTTTCTTTTTAATGATTTTTCGCGACCAGCTTGCAGGTAAACGGCAGATGACATAAGGCTTCTCAGTAGTAATAAGTAAGCGCTGTATTTTAGTCAAGGCAAGCCCAACATACAATGAATGTTTTGCAAGCGGCCCATAAAGCACGGTAAAGTAGGCCTAATTCAACCCCTTAATTTATTTTTGGAATACCCGTGGTAGAAAAAGCGTTAAGCCCTGAGCTACAGCAACTCAATCAACAATGTCGTGACTTTATTACGTCGCTTATTCATGCCGATGTCGCACACGATATCACTCATATTGAGCGTGTGGTGCGGGTCGCAATTCAGTTATGTCATGCTGAGCAAGCAGATATGCGCGTGGTGTTACCTGCGGCGTGGTTACACGACTGTGTTGCGGTGGCTAAAAACCACCCTGATAGAGCAAAAGCTTCTACTATGGCTGCCGATAAAGCCTGCGAATTTTTGGCGAGCATTAATTATGACGCGCAGCTATTTGAGCAAATTCACCATGCGATAGCGGCGCATAGCTTTAGTGCCAATATCACTGTGCGTACCGTTGAAGCGCAAATAGTGCAAGACGCCGACAGAATGGACGCTTTAGGCGCCATAGGAATAAGCCGTTGTATGAAAGTAGGGGGCTCAATTAGCCGCTTATTATACAACCCCGACGATCCGTTTTGTTTACACCGCGAAGCCGACGATAAAAAATACACCTTAGATCACTTTTATATTAAATTACTGCATATTGCTAAAAGTATGAATACGCCCTCGGCAAAGGCAGAGGCTGACAGGCGCACCGCGTATATGCATGACTTTTTAACGCAACTCAAATCTGAAATAGGAGTACAGCGTGACGACACCTAAACTTGCCGGTATCGATCATTGCCATTTAAATGTAGATGATTTAGCCCAAGCCGTTCAATGGTATCAGCACATTCTTGGTTTTACGGTAGTTGAAGAGTTAGCATTTTGGAATGAAAACGACCAAGGACCCTTAACATTAGAGCACCGCCATGCCAATGTCCGCTTAGCATTATTTGCAGCACCCGGACGTAGTAAAGGTATTGCATTTGCCGCCACAGGGGAGCAATTTATAGCGTGGCTTAGTCATTTTGAGCAGCATAATATTAAAACCGTATTAGCGGATCATGGGGTGACTTTTTCAGTGTACTTTAAAGATAACTGCGGCAATAGCCATGAGATCACCTCTCATGATTATGCGCTACTCAAAGCCCGTTTACCACGTGTTGCCTGTGGTTCGCATACGGCTAAAAAAGAGTAGCTTAAATACGTTCTTGATGGGCATTTTTAATTGCTACAATGGCGTCTATTTTCTCGATGAATAGGGTAATTAATTGCGGATCGAAATGCTTACCCGCTTGTTGTTGCATGTGCTTTATGGTTTGCTCTATGCTCCAAGGCTCTTTATATGGGCGCTTTGAAGTCAGTGCATCGAATACATCAGCTATGGCTACAATACGTCCTTCTAACGATATTTCATTACCTTTCAAGCCATTAGGGTAGCCAGTGCCATCCCACTTCTCATGGTGTTCAATGGCAAGTACATGCGCTAATTGTATTAACGGTGATGATGAATTTTCTAAAATTTGTGCACCAATGACCGCGTGTTGTTTCATTTGGTCAAATTCATCATTAGTTAACTTTCCTGGCTTTAGCAGTACAGCATCCGGAATACCTATTTTTCCTACATCGTGCATAGGAGCCGCTTGGCGTAATAACTCGGCGTGCTGTTCGTCCATGCCCAGTGCTAATGCGAGTACTTTGCAGTATTGACTCATGCGGATAATATGCTCACCGGTATCGGTGTCTTTGTATTCAGCCGCACGTCCTAAACGCTGTACTAAGTCAACATGTGCTTTTTTTAGCTGCTCAGCTTGGACTAGCGATAAGTGGGTTTTGACCCGAGCGCGGACTATAGCAGGGCTAATTGGCTTTGTTATGTAATCAACAGCCCCTAACTCAAAACCTTTAAACTCATCGCTTTCATCATTGAGTGCAGTAACAAAAATAATAGGAATATGTGCAGTAATTGGATTATTTTTTATAACTTGGCAAACTTCAAAGCCATTCATATCGGGCATCATAATATCGAGTAAAATGAGCTTTGGCAGTTCCTTCTCCAGTAGTGCAATAGCAGCAGCACCCGATTTAGCAAACGACATTCGGTACTGGCTACCGAGTACTTCGCGCATCACTTTTAAGTTTGCGGGTTCGTCGTCTACAATTAATATACGCGGTCTATCGATTATAAAGCCCATTATTTTATACTCATTTTTCGGTTAATTTGGCAAGTAAGTGCGCTAACTTAGCATGCGCATCATCAAAGTCGAATTCATCAAAGGCATTGGCTATTTCAGCTACTTCTACTTGCCATGCTGCACTAACATGGCCTTGTAGCTTAGCGAGGAGTTCATCATTAAGTTCGGCATTCTGCGCATCGATAAATAGCCTATTACATATTTCTTGTAACTCAGTCATCGATAATTCACTCACAGGTACTTCATTTACCAGAGTGGCGAATTTGTTCGGCTGGGCGCATTTATTGGTCGCGAGTAATTGCTTAATAATGGCTAATTCGTCTGCTATGGCGAGTAAAATGTCATTTACTTCGGAGTTATTTGCAGTTTCTAAACGGGTTAACCAGCTCATTAAGGTTGTGAGGCCTAAATTACCTGCGACGCCTTTTAAGCTATGAATTAAGCCTTGCTGGTTTTTTATATCTTCAGCTTGCAGCGTCAGTAATGCATTAAACTTTTCATTGGCATTATTTATAAATTTGCAGATCTCGGTGAGCTGTTTACACTTTGTGCCCCATAGCGCCAGGCCTTTTTTAAAATCTATATGTTTTGCTTCGGGATCAGTTTGAGCAATTAGTGTTTCTTTGGCTAAGCCTAAGCCAAGCACTAATGCGATTTCTTGGTTGAGGTGGTTAATATCTACCGGCTTATTAACAAAGCCGTTCATACCCGCATTTTTAGCTGTGAGCTTATCTTGTTGTAATACACTGGCTGTTAACGCAATAATTGGCGTAAACTTAATGTGTTTTTGCTGCTCTATTTGCCGTATTTTTACTGTGGCTTCAATACCATCACATTCAGGCATGTGAACATCCATTAAAATGACATCAAAGTCTTGTTGCTTAAACGCTGCAATGGCGTGTAGGCCATTACTTGCCGTTGTCACTGTATGTAGATCGCGCGAGAGTAGTAATGATAATAATTCAGTATTTTGTTCAATATCATCAACCACTAAGATGCGCAGAGGGGGCAACTGTGTATGCAGGCCTTCAAAATAATCTATTTTAGTTTCATCGCTTGCCGGAAAAGGCAATGAAAAATAAAAACAACTGCCCTTATTAACTTCACTAACAAAATCAATTGTTCCCTTCATAAGCTCTATAAGTTGTTTACTAATGGTCGTGCCTAAGCCAGTACCACCAAAGCGACGTGTCGTGGTGTTATCGGCTTGAACGAAGGGATGAAAAATTGCTTTTGCTCTGTCTTTTGCTATACCTATGCCAGTGTCAGTGACCTTAAAAAGTAAATGATTGTTCTGTGTGGTATCAACAGTCACAGTAACCGCGCCTTGGCTGGTAAATTTTATGGCGTTACCAATTAGGTTGGTGAGCACTTGCCTTAGCCGGTCAGGATCGCCATAGTATGTGCTGCTAACCGACTTATTAATATTAAGTGATAGTTTAAGGTTTTTCTTTTTAGCTTCTAGCCAAAATGTAGAGATAATGCTGTCGATAACGGGCTTTAAACTAAAGTGGACAGGCTCAATTGTAAGTTGACCGCGTTCTAATTTTGCCGAATCAAGAATTTCATTAAGTAAATGGAGTAACGAGCGCGCCGCACTATTTACTGTAACAAGTTGTTTTTGTTGTTCTTTATTGAGTGGGGAATCCATTAATAGGTCGCTGAAACCAATAATGGAGTTCATGGGGGTACGGATCTCATGGCTCATATTCGCCAAAAACGATTGTTTTGCATGAGCGGCTTCTTCGGCTTCACGCTTTGCACGTTCTAGATTTTCTTCATAGTGTTTACGCTCAGTTATGTTAACGAGTACCCCATCAATCCACTGTACAGTGCCGGTGTTATTAAAGTCGAAACTGCCTTGGTCTAACACCCAGATGGTTTTACCACTGCGATGGCTAATTCTATATTCAACGGAATATTGTTTTTTTTCGTTAATAGCCTTTGCAATTACGTCATTAATTATAGGCTGATCTGTTTTGAAAATAAGGTCCGTAAAGGTTATCTTTTGTGCAGTAAAGTGTTCGGCAGTATAACCTGTTAATTCGAATATTTGCGGGCTAAGAAAGAGCATGCTCCAGTCTTTATTATAGCGACATCTAAACACAACGCCGGGCATGTTTTTCATTAAAGAACGATACTTTTTTTCACTCTCAATCACGTTGTTTTGTAACGCCCGTTGCGCGGTTAAATCGGTAATAAAACCAACATACAACGGTTTTTGCCCTGGTTGTATAACTTCACCAATTCCCAAGCGAACAGGAATGAGATACTGATGTTTATGTTTGGCGTAAACCTCACGGTTAACGCCTATAATTTGCTTTAAGCTTTGGCTGATGTCACCAGATGGTGGCGTATTATTGAGCACATTATTCTCATCCAGCAGAATCTCTACATGCTTGCCTTGCACTTCGCTTTCGTGCCATCCTAAAATTTTTGTAGCTGACTCATTAAAGTTTAAAATTGTGCCAAGGTGATCAATGGTTACAATGCCGTCTATTGCTGTGCTTAATATGGCATTTAAACGAGATTCATCGGCAGATTTTTCTTCTAGCAGTAACCGATATCGCACCATGCCGTTAATTACGGCGACAACACTTGTTATTGCAATGGTGGCGGCAGCCACCGCAATCGCGATAAAGTTCAGTCCAGCAGTGGCATTGTCATTAGCATCAAGAAAGGGTGAAGTTGCCACAAAACGAGTAGCTGCCATGCCCATATAATGCATACCAGCAACGGCAGATCCTAAAATAATGGCGCTTACAGCACGAATTTGTAGAGGTGTTAATTGCACAAAAACTCGTTCAAGATTAAAGCGGCTATATAACGCAATAAAAGACAAAGCAACAGCAACTACAATAGACAATGCAAAGATTAGCGGGTCATAACGTAGCAACGGTGCCAGTTCCATGGCGGCCATGCCAGAGTAATGCATAGTTCCAATGCCGGAGCCTAATAATACCGAGCAAATGGCTAATACTTTAAAATTATGTTTGCCTTTTACCAAGATAGAGACTGCGCATTGGCAGGCTACAAAAGCTGGTATAAAAGACAGTAATGTTATGGTTGGATTATACTTAATGTTAGTACATAGCGAAAAAGCCAACATCCCAATAAAGTGCATGCTCCAAATCCCCGCAGAAAAAATAGTCGCAGCGGTTACATTGGCTAAACGTTGGTAGCTTGGGAATTTATTGCCTTTAGCTAAATCAATCAATTTTGTAGTAAAATAAGCAGCAAAAATTGCGGTGAAAATAGAAAGAGCTACTAATACAGGATCATAAACCCCGTTGACAATTAAGCTAGGATCTTGGTCTGTAATGAAAAAAGCTGATAGCATGATGGTCCGTAGTAAGCATATTAGCTGTGTAGTTTAATAATAATTCGCTTATTTATAAACTGTTAATTATCCTGCGCAGGATTAATGCATTGATTACCTGGCAATAACAAAGTGAAAGCGACTACAGCAGGCTGCTTTTTTAATTTAGCCATATGTTAATAAAACACTTTAGAGTAATAGCCTTGTTTGAATATCAACTGAAAAAAAGTACGCGACGTAAATCGGTAGCAATTAAGGTGCATAACCAACAAGTTACCGTGTATGCTCCGCATTACCTGAATAAACAACAGCTTGAGGGTTGGCTGCAAGCAAAAAAACCTTGGGTTGCCGCTCAGCTGCAAAAACAACTGACCGCTATTGATAGCCAACAGTATGTGTTTCAAGATAAACAAATTCGCTTATTTAATGAAAGCATTAATTTAAGCTTTGCAGCGGCCGCCACCTCAGCAGTAACGCAACAGCCACAAGGGTTACTGATCACCGCCTCTACGCGGGTTAAGCATCGCAAGCAAAAGTATCAACAATTACTCACCGCGTATTTAAATGAGCAGTTAACCGCTTATATCGAAATGCGACTGAGCTATTTTTACGCACAGATGCAGGAAGCATTACCACAAGCTTTAAAAATAGCGTTATACAAGCGTAAGTGGGGAAGTTGTAACAGTAAACGTGAGCTGACCTTTAACCTGCTATTAATTGGCGCACCGCACAGCGT
>NZ_JBFJHD010000049.1:0-18369 GCF_041613455.1 Pseudoalteromonas sp.
GAGTTGGTTTGCGCCCCAGTTATCAACGGCATATTGATCAAAACCCGGTGTAAATTCACGGCTATCTTCCGTTTTTTCAAACTTATTATAGTAACCACCTACAATCCAGGTTAGTGGCGAGTCAGCGGTGGAAACTAAGCGAATTTCTTGAGTGATATTGGTTGCATCATCCACTTCACGAGTAAAGGCTGAAAAGCTCGGAAACTCTTCATAACCGTAATCTAAACGGATCAATAAGTCGGTTTGATCTCGTTGACCAACCGCATCAAACGCTGAATACCCCGTTGCGGAGGTTAACTCAGCAAAACCTAAGTCTAAGGTCATTTCTAAACTAATTAAGCTGTCTTCTTTTTCTCTAGGTTCGTCGTAACGATAGCCTGATTCATACTTACCGAGTACGCCAGATAAAGGGTTGCTAGCACTTAAACTATTGTCATGTACGATAGAACGACCACCCACGTCTTGTTTTTGATAAAAATAAGACAAGGTGGCATCAAAGCTGTCTGTTGGCTGCCAGCGTAGCATCACTTTGGCGGTGATTGTTTGCTCGTCGTTCGCGTCTTTTAACTGTTTTAAGTTAGCATTAACCGCTTTTGTATTAGACCAATCGGGATCAGGTAACGACACGCCACTTTCACGCACCACATAATTGTAATCTACATAACCTGGTTCGTTTAAATAATTAACAGCAAAGCGCACCGCAAGTTCATCATCAATAATAGGAGCGTTGAACACAAACCCCGCTTCAGCGCCGGTATCGTCACTGGCTGATAACGCGAAAATATCGCCATAAACTGAGCCCGACGTCTCATCTAACACAGGCTGGTTTGGTAAGTAGCGAATAGCGCCACCCAGAGTGCCCGCGCCATATAAAGTCCCTTGTGGACCAATTAGCACCTCAACGCGCTTAACATCGATTAGCTTCATATCCACTACCAGTGGAATTTCACCTATATAGGTGGCAACGGTGCCGCCGTCAGATGCGGGACCTGCTGAGTTTGTGTTTAACCCCCGTACAATAATGGGTGAGCCTTCACGACCACCTTGATCAGCAATACTTAATCCCGGCACCCACCGTGCTACGTCAGAAAGCTGGCTAATGTTTTGATCTTTCATCACATCACCGTCTAGTGCGGTAATGTTAAGTGGCGCTTCTTGCACCGTTGATGCGCGGCGCGAAGCGGAAATTTGAATACGTTCGATACCCGTTGCTGCAGCTTGCTGAGCGGCCTCTGCTGCATAACTATAGCTAGGTATAGTCAGTACAGCGGCTACCGCCATACAGGTAGCTGACATTCTAAATAACTGCGAATTATTTACCTTCATGTTATCTCTCCTGATTGATATTTCTGGCGCTATGCCATTTTTTTTAGTGTTATATAGGTTGTTTCGATCGATTAACTTAACAGTACGCCGATGCTTAACATCGCCATGACCAGCAATACAATCATTGCTAATAGAGGTAAAATAAATTTAAGCCAATGGCTATATGAAACGCGCCCTATAGCGAGCCCCCCCATAACAATCGCTGATGTAGGAGTCACTAAGTTAGGTAAGCCAGATGCCGCTTGATAAGCGGTAACAACCAGCTCTCGGGGTACATTAGAAAAATCAGCTAGCGGTGCCATAACCGGCATTGATAACACAGCCAAACCAGAGGACGATGGAATTAACAACGATAAAAAAGACTCAACCCAGTAAATGGTGTTAATAAACACAATGGGGGAAAGATCACTTAAAAAACCTTCTGCATAATGTAAAAAGGTATGCGTAATATTACCTTCGTCCATCACCACAACTAAACCACGGGCTAAGGCAATAATAAATGCCACGCCTAATAGCTCACGGGCGCCTTCAACAAACGTTGCTGTTATTGTTTGCTCTGTCATGCGAGCCATCACCCCCACGACTAAAGTGGCAGCAATAAAAAGTGCGGAAATTTCAGCCATCCACCAATCAAGGTATGACACGCCAATAACCATCGCGATAAAGGTAAGAAGTAAAACGCTTAACACGAGCTTTTGCTGAAAGGATAAAGCCATATTGTTACTAGCGGCTGAGTTATGTAAAAAGTACTTTTTGTCGTCATCTTGCTGCGCGGCTACGATAGAGTGTGCAGGATTGCTTTTTACTTTTTGCGCATATTTCATTACGTAAACAACGCATAATAACCAAGCAAGCACTAATATAGCGATTCTTAACCCCAGCCCATCGGTAAAGCTTACCTCGGCCGCATTAGAGGCAATAATCGTAGCAAATGGATTGATAGTTGAACCCAACGCGCCAATACCAGCACCAATCATCACCACAGCAACACCGGTTATACTGTCGTAACCGGCAGCAATCATAACGGGGATCACTAAGGTGTAAAAAGGCAACGTTTCTTCGGCCATGCCAATTAACGTACCGCCTAAGGCAAACAACCCCATTAATGTTGGGATCAGCCAAATTTCACGCCCTTGCAGTTTTACCGTAATTTGATAAATGGCACTATCAATGCTTTTGGTGTGATTAACCACACCAAAAAAGCCACCAATAATTAACACAAACAAGGCCACATCGATGGCACGAGACTGATTACTCTCAGGGTCGTAAAAACCTTTTATCGGCGCTAATAAAACGTCTTTTAAACCTTGTGGGCTACTTTCAACTTGATGGTACGTACCTGAAACCGGCACCAACTTACCTAGTAATGCATTGTTGGCCATCTCATATTGACCAGCAGGTACTACCCATGTCAGCGCCGCTATTAACACAGTGAGTAAAAACAATATGGTGTAGACGGAAGGGAGTTTAAATTTCAGCATGTTGATGAGCACCTAATTTATTATTATTTATAGAGATTATTAACTAATTTTCGCGAGAATTTCAGCGCTCGTCATATCACCCAAGCCCATTTTTTCTAGGGTGCGGCCGCTAGTAAAGTAGTCATCATCGTTAAGCGCACTGGTTAAATGCAATACAGAGTCAACAATAGGCACTGGAATATTTAATAACTGCGCAAATTGCGAACAAGGCACTAATAAATAAGGCGCATCTTCGATAATATAACGACTACGCGACGAATCAGGGGCACTATTAACACTGCCATGCGTCGCCGATGTTTTATTTAACTCATAAACACTTTTCGCGCTCATATCGTACAGCTCATTCATTGCTTGCAGCTCTGACTTTAATGCTAATCCTAACGCACCACCAACCGCTAAACGCTCTTCATCCATTTTCGCACACGCTCTGGCCGTGGCTGGCGAGCAACAATCTGTATAGTAATTAAATTTACCGGGGTAATTTTCCAGTAATCCGATATTGAGCAAGGTCATTAGCGGGTGGCCACCAAAATTAATATTTTCTAAACCGGCGGCAATCACATTTGGTAGTGGCGTTAAAGTTAATGGAAAAATCTCTTGCAGCTTTGCAATACTTTCTTCAGTTCGAGAGGCCGGCAGTGCAGCCATAGGTAAAAACGCTTTAATACCAAAGATGGCTATTTCAGCATTACCGGTGATTCGTGTTGCCCAAGGAATCGAAATAGCATCAACAAAAGTGAGCTGTAATGATTGGTAACCCATTTCATCTTTGATTTGATTTAGCGCCAAAGAGCCATAGTTACCCGGCATTAAAACAAGGGTTTGATTGTCTTGTAAATATGGCAACATTTCTTTGAATAATGGCACTTGTGCAAATGAAGGCACAGGTAAAATTAAAATATCGGAATACGCAACGGCTTGTTTAATGTCGGTAGTCAGGCAGTCTATGTATTCAAACCCACCATGTTGTAAATTTATACCTTGGTGTTGTGTCAACGATGTGATGCCACCGTTAGCCGCAATAGCATGAATTTGCTCATCAAAGCCTGCAGAGCCATATAAAGCAACTTTACATCCGTGTTGAGTAAAATGAAAAGCGGCGGTTAAACCTGCATTACCGGCGCCAAAGACTGCTACTTTTCGACCTACTTGTGTTTTATTTATGCTCACAACATTACATCCTAACGAAGAGATTTAAGCTTATTAATCAATAAACTGTAATCAGCAGGAGTAATGTTGTCTAATGCCAGTAGCAGCAGCACCTATGCCTAAATGTTATAGCTAATGTTACAAAAAACAATAAACAACCTAAAAACAGCAGGTAACGATGTTAACGGTTGTTAAAAGCAATAACACGGTATAATGATATTGATATGCTTTAAGTGGGTATTCGCTATCGTGTGCGCCTTAATTCGATACCCGCGCTGTTAGCTTCTTGAAAAAATAATTCAATGAACTGATCAATAATTTCAGATTTAGCTCTTAATGCTGGGAGTAAAATAAAAAACCTAAAAGGGATTGCTGGGGTAAATTTTTTAGTAATAATGCCCGTGCCAGTATCGCTGGAATACTTTGCCGAAAATGGATCAACAATAGCCGAGCCGACTCCTTCAGATACTAAACTGGCTATCGCTATTGCTAATGACACTTCTGCAACGTCATTGCGTTTCACTTTTGCTTTTTTAAACACTTTATCAACTTGGCGCTGAGTATGATCTTTTTCACAACTGATCATTGCATAGCCCTCAAGGTCATGCGGACTAATGCTCTCAAGTGCCGCAAGCGGACTATTATGCGGTAAAATACACACGCAATCGCACTCCACTTTTATACTCGTCACCCCCGTGGTAATTTCAGGCAATAAGGCAAAGCCTATATCGCATGATTGCAATGCCGTGCGCCGAAGCACTTCTTCTGAGCGGTAAGTTTTAAGTGATGAGTGTAGGTTATGCCTACTACTTAGAAACTTACCTAACAACTTTGGTAAAAAGTTGCTAGATAACATCGGGAAAGCAGCAATATATAGGCTACCATAACTGCTGTTTTTAATATCGGCAGCACTTTCTGACAACGATTCTAACGCGCTGTAGGCTTTCGATACTTCAATATAAAAGGCCTTGCCTTTATCGGTTGGTAACAAACGCCCTTTCACGCGCTGAAAAAGTTTAAAGCCAATATTATGTTCTAAGCTTGAAAGTAAGCGACTTACAGCTGGCTGGGTAATGTGAATATAGTCAGCGGCAGCGGTGACTGTGCCTAATTCATATACTGCTTTAAATGCGTTAAGCTGTTGAAACTGCATTGCTAATAATCCATTAAATAATAAAACATTGTTAGGGTCTGCTGACAGTAGAATAACGCAGGAGCAGTTATCAAGCCCACTAGGTTACACACCTCGCGCCGCGATTGAATGGCCGCTAGTTTGAACAAATATTAATCCGCAAAGGCCAACAGAGCCTAATATTGCAAAATAACAATTACAATAGCAACTAAACCTTGCCTGTTATACTCGCTGTGCTTGAAATGCTGCAAAACGAGGTAAGGCTACTGTCGCTATGCTGTATTTGTTATTGTTTAAGTCAATGAGTAGCGAATGCTACCCCGTTCTCGACAATAACCCTACAACTATAAGCGTTATCTACTGCAATACGGTTATAGCACATACCGAGCGACGCCTCTTTTGGAGCCGGCAAACTTTTTGCAACTAATATCCCCCTTTAGCCCCCAAAAATAGCACTTTGCAGCCATGTTTTAAGGTGCAAAGTTAAAACTGCTATAATTAATTAAAAGTCAGGCTAATAGCGCCTTGCGATGGGGTTGGCTAACAGGTAACATAGCCGCCTTTTTCTTCATAGACGAGACATATATGAATTTTTCCTTAGGTCAGCGTTGGATCAGTGATACAGAGTCAGATTTAGGATTAGGCACCGTGGTTGCCATTGAAGGCCGTCAGGTCAGCATTTTATTTCCTGCCAGCGGTGAAAACCGTGTTTACTCTTCGGCAGAAGCACCGGTTACCCGCGTGTCGTTTAATCTTGGTGATGTAATCAAAAGCGTTGAAGAGTGGGAATTAGAAGTTGAGTCTATTGAAGTCCAAGGCGAGCTACTTTGCTACCACGGCACTCGCCTTGATACTGGTGAAGCCGCTAAATTAAAAGAAACCTTTTTAGATCATTTTATTAAGTTTAATAAACCACAAGATCGCTTATTTGCGGGGCAAATCGATCGCTTTGATCGCTATACGTTACGCTACCAAACCTGGTTACATAAATTTGAGCGTGAACAGTCGCCTATTAAAGGCTTGATTGGTCAACGTGCCAACCTTATTCCACACCAGCTTTATATTGCCCAAGAAGTAGGGAAACGTTTTGCACCGCGTGTATTACTTTCTGACGAAGTGGGCTTAGGTAAAACCATTGAAGCGGGCATGATTTTACATCAGCAAATTATTAGTGGCCGTGCTAGCCGCGTGCTGATCGTGGTGCCCGAAAACCTGCAACACCAGTGGTTAGTAGAAATGCTGCGTCGCTTTAACTTACGCTTTGCTATTTTTGATGAAGACCGCTGCAACGAAGCATTTGCCGACTCACCTAACGTATTTGATACCGAGCAATTGGTGCTGACTAGCCTTGAATTCTTAACCAAGAAAAAACGCTGGTTTGAACAAGCCACCCTAGCCGATTGGGATTTACTGGTTATTGATGAAGCGCATCACCTGAGCATCAATAATGGTAAACCGAGCACTGAATATCAGCGTATGGCAGAGCTAAGCCAAGATATTCCTGGGCTTATTTTACTCACCGCGACGCCCGATCAATTAGGGCATAGCAGTCACTTTGCACGTTTGCAGTTGCTTGACCCCGATCGTTTTTACGATTACGAGGTGTTTAAAGAAGAAGAAGCGAACTACAAAGAGGTTGCCGAAGCCGCTAACCAGTTATTGCAACAACAAGCGCTAGACGATAACGCCAAAGCCACGTTGATTGAGCTGTTAAAAGAAACCGATATTAGCGACACGCTTGCGCTGGCACAACAAGGTGACATCGCGGCGCGCAAAGAAATTTTAAACATGCTACTGGATCGTCACGGCACCGGGCGGATTTTGTTCCGTAATAGCCGCAGCGGCATTGATGGCTACCCAAGTCGTAAATTACACGCCTACCCAATGCCATTGCCTAAACAATATAAAACCGCGATGACGGTACTAGGCAACATGAGCGGCATTCAAAGCGCCGAATTAAGTGCTCAGCGCGCACTCTTTCCAGAAAAAATATTTCAAGAGTTTGAAGGCGAAAGCACCAGCTGGGGGGCGTTCGATCCGCGCGTAGACTGGCTGATCGACACACTTAAAACCTTAAAACGCGAAAAAGTGCTGCTGATTTGTGCGAAAGCCGAAACCGCCATTAGCCTAGAGCAAATATTACGTGAACGCGAAGCAATTAAAGCTTCAGTGTTCCACGAAGGTATGTCGATTATTGAACGCGACCGTGCTGCGGCATTTTTTGCCGACGAATACGACAACGCACAAATATTATTGTGTTCTGAAATTGGCTCAGAAGGACGCAACTTTCAGTTTTCACATCATTTAGTGTTATTTGATTTACCGCTCAACCCTGACTTGCTTGAGCAACGTATTGGTCGTTTGGACCGTATTGGTCAAACCCAAGACGTGAATATTCACGTGCCATACTTTGCCGATACCGCCCAAGAAGTGTTACTGCGTTGGTATAACGAAGGCTTAGATGCATTTGAAACAACCTCATCAACGGGGCAGATGCTGTATAAAGAGTTCCGTGACGAGTTACTAGAGTTTATCGCCGCACATAATTGCGATGAAGACGAACTTGAGCCCCTGCTTGAGCAAGTAGCCCAGCAAAATGCGGTACTGCGTAAACAAATGGAAAATGGTCGCGACCGACTACTTGAACTGCACTCATCAGGCCAAGGGGCTGCGGATTCATTAGTGAGCGAAATTGAAAAACTAGATAATCAATTTGAGTTACCTAGCTTTATGATCAATGTGTTCGACACCTTTGGTGTAAGCCAAGAAGATAAAGGCGAAAATACCATTATCTTAAAGCCGACCGAGCATATGTTAAACGCTTCTTTCCCCAGCTTAAAAGAAGATGGCATGACGGTCACCTTTGACCGTGATACCGCGCTGTCGCAAGAAGATGTGCACTTTATCAGTTGGGATCACCCTATGGTGCAAGGCACTATGGATATGATCTGTGACGACGACTTTGGCAGCGCCTCGGTGGCCTTGTTGAAAAACAAAAAATTACCTCCGGGTACGTTTTTCGTCGAGCTTATTTTTGTTGCCGAAGCGATGGCACCTAAAGTATTGCAAGTGGGCCGCTTTTTACCGCCGACACCAATTCGTATTTTGCTTGATAAAGCGGGCAATAACTTGGGTGATAATGTCGCCTTTGACGGCTTTAACCAGCAGCTTTCGGCGGTGGGTCGCCAAACAGCCAGCAAACTTGCCGGTGCCCTGCAAAGCGCTATTCATCCAATGATCACCAATGCCAAAGACATGGCACAAGAAAAGCTTGAAGCGATTCGTGCGGCGTCATTAGCTAAAATGCAAACGTCATTAAACGAAGAGCAACAACGATTAGTAGCGTTAAAACAAATTAACCCTAATATTCGCCAAGAAGAAATCACTTTCTTTGATAAGCAACGCAACGAGCTAACCACGCACATCGAAAAAGCGCAGTTAAAACTTGATGCCATTCGCTTAATTGTGGTGTCGCACTAAGTGCTTTAGCAAGCAGTAAAAAGCGCGGTATGACTACCGCGCTTTTTTGTAAGCAACTCGCTGGCTGTCATTCGCGGATACTTTACCTGTGCCAGCAGCACCTTTTTGCTTGAGCCTGGTGGCTCAGTCCACTAAAATGGCGCTGTTAAAAATTATTAAGGTCGGCCGTGTTAGTTAACTACAATCCCCCCATGAATCCGTATTTAACCATTCTGTATCAGGATGATGACTTGCTGATTGTCAATAAGCCCAGCGAGCTGTTAACGGTACCAGGCAAAGATCCCAAACATGCCGATAGTTTAATTAACCGCGTTAACCGTGTTTTTCCTAGCGCAAAAATAGTGCACCGCTTAGATATGGCAACCTCGGGTATACTGTGTCTGGCAATGAATAAAGCCGCGCATCGCCATGTCAGCATGCAATTTCAGGAACGCGAAACCGCGAAGCGCTATATTGCGCGCGTTTATGGGCAGCTTGATGCCCACAGCGGCTCGGTAGATTTACCGCTTATTTGTGATTGGCCTAATCGCCCCAAACAAATGGTCGATCACGAAAACGGCAAACCCTCCCTAACACACTTTAAAGTGCTAGCGCGTGAAGCGCATGCCACTCGGGTTGAGCTCACCCCCATAACTGGGCGCTCGCATCAACTGCGAGTGCACATGCTTAGCCTAGGCCACCCGATTTTAGGTGATAGATTATACGCCCATACAGCGGCACTGGCTGCAGCGCCACGCTTGCAATTACATGCACAAATGTTGCAGTTAACCCACCCAAGCACAGAGCAACTGATGACTTTTGAGGCTGAGCCCGAGTTTTAACACCAGCTATTAATACTAAAAAAGGCGTTGGTAACACTAAACTTTTCTGCTACAACGCCGATAACTAATGACTATTCTTTGAGTGAGTTGATTATGTTATTGGCGCAATATTTAACGGTTATTAAACGCACTGTATTGCTAAGCGGGGCGTTATTTATAGCTATGCAACTCAGCGCCACTGAACATATTGCTCCTCCACCTCATTCCAGCATTGAAAACAGCGACCTGCAACACTGGTTAGCAGACTCTGAAATAAAACCTATATTAGCCGGTGAAAGTGAATTTTTAACGCTATACAGCGAATATATGAGTGCTGACTTTAGAGGTATCGCGATCCTGATCCCCGATTGGCAATCGGCACCGACTAACAACGCGGGAATGGGCTTTTTACGCAAAGAGTTAAATAATTTAGGCTACACCACCTACGCCATGACCGTGCCGAATATTGACTGGCAAGCGAGTCAGAGCACAGCCACAGACGACAATTTAGTCGCAAAAAACCCTTCTGCGGCGCAAGTTTTAGCTAATAATGACACGAATGAAACAACTAAACACGAAGCGGCGGCTATAGAAACCAGCGCTAGCAACAGTGCCAACATACACCCAGTTACTGCTATCGCAAAGGTAACCGATGCGGTACTGAATGACTATAAAGCCAATTTAATCGCCCGTTTTAAGGCGCTTTATCAAGCGGCGATGGCAACGCCGACCAATATCGTGGTGATTGCACAAGGCACCAGTGCGGGGGTGATGCTAGAGCATTATGCTGATTTTCCTGAGCAGCACATTGCGGCGTTTATTAGCTTAAGTAGCTACTTACCCAATGCCAAGCGTAATGCAGCGCTTAGTCAAACCACCTCATTAGTCCCCCCTGCGCTACTGGATATTTACTACGCACACGACAATAACGAAATATTAATGAGCCTTGATAGCCGTCAGCGCTGGGTTAATCGCAACGCCAAATTTGACTATCGTCAACGCCAATTGTTTGGCCAGCAAAACCAGCCCGACCAACATGCGCGACTCAGTAAAGAAATAGACGGCTTTTTACGCCGCCTTTTTTAAATACTCATAGGCGGCTTGAATATCTTGGCTCTTTTTAACCGCCAATTCCATCATGTGTTTGGGCAAGCCTTGCGATACCAGTTTATCGGGGTGGTGCTGCGCCATCAGTTTGCGATACGCAAGTTTAATCTCTCTGGCCGATGCGCCATCGTTTAGCCCTAATAACGCCAATGCTTGCGCTCGGTTCATACTATTATCGGGTGGCACATGATGCCCTGATCCTTGGCGATAACTGCCACTGCTGCCTTGTTGCTGTTGTCTATAGCGCTGTTGCTGTTGGCGAAAGTTAAACTCGGCTTGATAGCGTTTTAACACAAAGGCAAAGTGCGCTTTTGACACCCCTAATTGCTTACTCACTTCTTGTAGTAAACGTTTTTCTTGATCTGCAAGTACCCCGTCGGAAAACGCCATTTGTATTTGAATTTCTAAAAACAGCTGTAACAAATCGTAGCGCTTAGCAAAGCGCTCTTTGAAATCTTGCACCGTTTCTTTTAATGAAAAGTCACTGTCTTTACCCGACTGAAACGCGTGTTGTGCTTCGCGACGCTCCTGGCCTGTTAAGCCCATTTCATCCATAAACAAGGTGGCCGCTTTTATATGGATTTCGCTGACTCTGCCGTTCGATTTAGCAATATGCCCCATCACCGCAAAACAACTAGAGAAAAACAAAGCTTGTCGCTCGTTAACATCGTCACCTTTAAATAGGTTTGCAAAGCCACCGGCTTGGTCAAAATCTTTTTTTAAGCTCTTATCAAACAAATGGCCAAGGTAAAGCCCCAGTAAGGCACCAAATATTTTGCCAAACATAAAACCAAAACAAAAACCGAGTATTTTTCCCCACATCTAACGCACTACCTTCATTTAAGTTGTTGTTGGTTAAGCGTTGCTAACCGTTGTGGTGTACCTACATCATCCCACTGCCCAATATAGAGTTCGGTTGAGACTAAATGTTCATTTAATTTTTCCCGCAATATAGGCCCAAGCGGGCGCACCCCTGCACTCAAGCCAGCAAAAAAATCCGCGTGGTAACGACCAATCCCCGAAAAAGTGTACTTTGGGCTGTCGCTGCCTAAGTGGCTTAGTGTAAAGTCGCCGGTTAAATTATGCGGCGGGTTTTCAACCAACACAATATGCGCTTCTCCGGGCTGTAAATGTAATTGCGTTAACGCACTCACATCGTAATCGGTAAATACATCACCATTGATCACGATAAATGATTCACCCAATAACGGCAGGGCTTGAATAATGCCACCCGCGGTTTCCAAGCCCCCAGCCACCTCTTGGCTATAGGTTATATTTACTCCCCACTGACTGCCATCGTTAAAGTAATGCTTAATTTTATCGCCCTGCCATGCAAGGTTAATCACCATCTCGCTAATGCCGGCACGCTTTAAATTATTAATATGATGTTCTATCAGCGGCTTTCCCGCGACTTGCAGCATAGGTTTAGGCATAGTTGCTGTCAGCGGCATCATGCGTTTACCGCGTCCCGCGGCTAAAATCATCGCTTTCATTGTGCCTCCTGTGCTAGGCGAGCCTCGACCCTAGGCTTAATGCTGGTATCAACCCATTGCCCCAGTGCAGCGAGCTCTGGGTACTGTGCCGCCACGGCAATTATGTATTCAAGAGTCGGAATAATATTCGCTAAATAACCCGCCTTGCCATCGCGTAAATACAATCGGCAAAAAATGCCAGCGGCTTTTAAGTGACGCTGCATTCCGGTTAAGTCAAACCAAGATTTAAACTCAGCAAACGTCGTGTTGCTCAGTAGCCCTTGCTGGCTAAATTGCTCATAACCATACACCAGCAACTGCTTAAGCTCGGGATCGGGTAATTTAAAGTAGCAATCACGTAATAGCGATACTAGGTCGTAGCATAATGGTCCACGCACCGCATCTTGGTAATCAATAATGGCCCATTGTTGCTCGCAACGCATAATATTGCGACTATGGAAATCACGGTGCATGGTCACTGTGGGCTGCGCTAGCATGGCATCGATTAACATAGCACAACTTGCTTGCCACATAGTGCGCTGCTGAGCGGCTGCGGGTGCCTGTAAATCAACCCCAATAAAGTCATGCACTAACCATTGCTTGAATAGCTCCAGCTCTTGTGCAATAAACGCCCTATCATATGCTTGCATTGCAGGCGCCGCTGGTGTTTTCGCCCACTGAGCGCTTAAACTTATCAGTTGTTGGTAGTAGTGAGTACGATTTTCATCTTCGAGCAAATCGGCTAAGTGGGTACTGCCTAAATCACTAAGCACAAAAAAACCGTGTTGCTCATCGCTAAGGATAATTTTTGGCAGCAAAAACCCCTGCGCAGTAAACACTTCATTCAACGCTATATAAGGGTGGTTATTGATTTTTTGTGGATCTGAATCCATCACAATAAAGTGGCCACTGGCACAGTTTAAACGATAATAACGACGAAAGCTGGCGTCGGCGGTGATCGCGGCCAAGCGCGGTGACTGCTCACTAAAGTGAGTATTTATAAAGAGTTGTAAATGTTCAAAGCGTGTCATTTTATAAGCTATCTTTTTTTCACTAATTACTTTGCCGTTATTTTGCTTTATTATGTCTGCTTGAAATTAATCATTGAGCATAAGGTCGATAAATGAGCAAAACCTGGGGCATATTGATGCTAAGCGTACTAAGCGCACCATCGCTTGCCGAAACTGAACTGACACACAAGCTTTGTGGCACTTCAATGCAAACCAGAGCTTGGCAACCGCTTCCAGGCCTGAAGCTAGGTATGGTTGATATTCGCGCTGACGACGTAGAACTGCTAGGCATTCAAAGCGCTGAATTTACTGGCAATGTTGATATTAACACCGTTAATATGAGTTTGTCCGCAGAAACTGCACTAATCGATAAACAGCGTGGTTTGCTTAATGCAACCGGCCCCATTAGCTACCGTGACCATGTTAGCCAAGTTAACAGCACCGGCCTCAATGCCGATTTAAATAACTCAGCAATTAGCTTATTAGGTGCGCAATATAGCCTAACACAACAACTAGGCAAAGGGGGCGCTGAAAAACTTACCGTTGACGAGTCTGGCCTATTGCTGATGAATGCAAGCTTTACTGCGTGCCCTGGGGATACCCCAGTGTGGGCTATCGAAGCCGACGAAATAAACCTGTCGCGCGATGAAGGCTGGGGTGAAACCTACCATGCCGTGCTGCGCATACTCGATACCCCGGTGCTGTATTTGCCGTATTTTACGTTTCCGCTTGATGATCGCCGTAAATCGGGGTTACTCACACCGAGTTTTTCCAGTTCAGATCGTTACGGGTTAGAAACCATTACCCCCTATTACTGGAATATTGCCCCTAACTACGATGCCACAATTACCCCGCGATACATGTCGCGCAAAGGGTTGCAATTACAAACCGAATTTAGGTATTTAACCGACAGTCATCAAGGTTTAGTTGGCATAGAATATTTAAATAAAGATGATTCTGAGCCCGCGCTTGGCGATCGTTATATGTTCCATTGGCAGCAAAAAAGTTATTTTGCTGCCAACTGGCGCGCGAATGTAGATATTAATAATGTCAGTGATGACAACTACCTAACAGATTTAAATTCTAATTACGCCAGTAAAACCGACACCCAATTATACCGTACCGGGGCACTCACCCATATGGGTGACACCTGGCGCACCGATATAAAAATCCAAAATTTTGAAGTACTGGGCGATCACTTAGAATCGTATACCGCTTTGCCACAAATTAGCTTTACGCAAACGGCGCCGTGGCAATATGATTATTTTGACTTCAGTGTCTCGGGCGAAATTAGCCACTTTACGAATAGCTCAGCAGTGATTGACCAGGCCACCCGTGTGCACATCGAGCCTAAAGCGCGCTTTGACTATAAACAACATGCTTGGTCGTTTTTATCTGAAGTCAGCGTATTACAAACTAACTATAAGCAACATGGCGACTTAGCGGGCACACAATACCGCGAGAGCGTATCGCGTACCTTGCCAAAAGTACGTTTGTATACGCAGTTAAACTTTGAACGCGAGACCTCTATTTTTATTGACGAGGGCATTCAAACGTTAGAGCCACAACTGCAATATTTATACACGCCAAATAAAGACCAGTCTGATATTGGCTTATTTGACACCACTAAATTACAAGATGACTTTTTTGGTTTATTTCGCGATGCGCGCTTCTCAAGCGTTGACCGCATTGCCGCGGCTAATCAATTTACCTTAGGGGCAACCACACGGTTATTTGACAAAAAACACCAAGAAATATTCAACTTTAGCGCCGGACAAATTTTTTATCTCAGCGATTCGGCCAAGCCAACCGAGCAAGGGTTAAACACCGACACCAATTACAATGCCTTGTTTGCAGCACAAACCATGGTACATTGGCATCGTCGTTGGTATTTGTCGGCGGGCATCCAATACGACACCGATGGCAAGCAAGTTATTCAATCTAATGTCACCTTAGATTACAAAGGTGATGATAATGAGCTGATACAATTGAACCATCGCTATGCAAATGATGTCTCAGGAAATACAATTGAACAAACGGGCCTGTTTACCAGTATTCCGGTAAGCGATGAATGGCAGTTTATTGCCAGCTATCATCGCGATTTAGAGAATAACCGCAGTATCGAAGTGTTAAGCGGGCTGCAGTATGAATCGTGCTGTTGGGCGTTTCAAATTACTGGCCATCGCCAAATTGTTACTGACTTAAATCAGGCAATAGGGCAACAGCAAGCCACTTTTGATTCAAGTATTCGCTTGAATTTTGTATTAAAGGGGCTCGGTAGTAAAAGCCGTTATGATGCACAAAAATTATTACAACAAGGTATTTTTGGCTATCGTAGACCGTATTTTCTTAATGACTAGGACACCTTTTTTATTAGTGAGTTAACTATAAAAGCACCCTGTTTCCTAGGATTACAACAATACTATTAGTAAGAGTAGTAAAAAGAATATGAATTTAAAAAAATTATTAACATCAGCAGTTCTCAGTCTTAGTTTATGCCACAGTGCATTGGCCGCCCCCGTTGAAATCGATAAAGTTATCGGCATAGTCAACCAAGGCGTTATTTTGAAAAGCGAAGTAGACACTATAGTCAACCGCGTTAAGCAGCAAGCTGAAGAGCAAAATCAGCAGCTACCTAAAGACGAAACACTCCGTGTGCAAGCCATTGAGCGTTTAGTTAATCAAACGCTGATGATGCAAATGGCTGAACGTATGGGCCTTGAAATTTCCGACAGCCAACTAGATCAAACTCTTGCCAATATGGCCAAAGAGCAAGGCGGCAGTATTGCCGACTTACGTCGCACCATTGAAGCGGCAGGCGAAAGCTTTCAGGCATACCGTGAAGAAATTCGTAAAGAAATTACCACGCAACAAGTGATGCGCGCCAATGTCGATCGTCGTGTTTACGTAAGCCAGCAAGAAGTGGATAACTTACTAAAAATAATGGAAAGCCAAGGGCAAAATGCAGAAGAGTACGACATTGGCCATATCTTAATTGATATTCCTAGTAACGCTACGCCTGATGAAATTGCCGCTGCAAAAACACGTGCCGACAAAGTCATTGAATTACTAAATGATAACCAAGAGTTT
Organism: Pseudoalteromonas sp.; assembly: GCF_041613455.1. Classification (GTDB taxonomy): domain Bacteria; phylum Pseudomonadota; class Gammaproteobacteria; order Enterobacterales; family Alteromonadaceae; genus Pseudoalteromonas. The sequence continues at coordinate 16,048 of NZ_JBFJHD010000049.1, forward strand.
AAACGCATTGCGATTTCATCTTCAAGTGGCTCAAAAGCGCTTGAAGGGGGTCAACTAGGGTGGATGGGCATTAACGAAATGCCTTCGTTGTTTGCCGAAGCAGTAAAAGGTAAAAAGCAAGGCACCGTTATTGGTCCACTGCGCTCAGGCGCTGGTTTTCACATTATAAAAGTACAAGATGTGCGTGGTCGTCAAGTGGTAGAAACCACCGAAACGCGCTCACGCCATATCTTAATTAAGCCGTCAATTATTTTAAGCGAAGAAAAAGCGCGCAATATGCTCGCGGGCTTTGTTAAAGACCTACGCGCCGGTAAAGCCGACTTTGCAGCATTAGCTAAAGAATATTCAGAAGACCCAGGTTCGGCGCTAAAAGGCGGTGAATACGATTGGGCAGATCCAACAAGCTACGTTCCGGCGTTTAGAGACACCTTGCTGTCGCTGGATAAAAATGAAATCAGCGAACCATTTAGAAGCCAATTCGGCTGGCACATAGTGCAGTTATTAGACAAGCGCGTTGCCGATAAAACAGAGCTTGCGAAACGCAATCGCGCTCATGGCATGCTGTTTAATCGTAAATTTAAAGAAGAAAGCTTTAACTGGCAGCAAGAAATGCGCGAACAAGCCCATGTTAAAATTTTCCCAATAGACGAGTAATTATGACTTTACGTATCGCAATTACGCCCGGAGAGCCTGCGGGTATTGGCCCTGATTTACTGTTAAAACTGGCACAGCAAGCATGGGATGCCCAGCTTGTGGTGCTAGCAGACGGCGCGTTGCTTCAGCAGCGCGCCCAGCAGTTAGGCTTAACGATTAAGCTGCTTGAGTTTGATCAACATGCTCCAGCAACTCCCGCCCCTGCTGGCAGCCTTTATCTACAGCAAATCGACTTAGCCGAGCCCGTAGAGCTTGGCGTGCTGAACGATGCTAATGGCCAATATGTATTAGATACCCTGCGCATTGCCTGCGAAAAGAATATGGACGGTACCTTTGATGCTGTGGTTACCGGCCCTGTGCATAAAGGGATTATTAACAAGGCTGGCATTTCCTTTAGTGGCCACACTGAGTATTTTGCGCAGCAGTCAGGTACTGCTGATGTAGTAATGATGCTGGCGACCAAAGGGTTACGTGTGGCGTTAGTGACCACTCACATTCCACTTGCTTATGTGTCACGTGCTATTACCGAAGAGCGGCTGACAAAAGTGGCGAGTATTTTAAACCACGATTTACAAACTAAATTTGGCATCGAACAGCCCCGCATCTTAGTGTGTGGTTTAAACCCGCATGCAGGGGAAGATGGCCATTTAGGTCGTGAGGAAATCGACACCATTATTCCCACTCTTGAAACTCTCAATAACCAAGGGATGAACCTGATTGGTCCATTGCCTGCCGATACCCTTTTTCAAGATAAATACTTAAATGAAGCCGATGCCGTGCTTGCTATGTATCACGATCAGGGATTACCTGTGCTAAAATACAAAGGATTTGGTAACTCGGTGAATATTACTTTAGGGTTACCTTTTATTCGCACTTCAGTCGATCACGGTACAGCGCTAGATTTAGCCGGTACTGGTAGCGCTGATGTTGGCAGTTTTGAATTAGCGATCCGCGAAGCAATTAAGCTCGCCCATGAAAAAGCACAGAATCAATGACCGATAAAGTACATTTAGGACACCGCGCCCGTAAACGTTTTGGACAAAACTTTTTATTTGATGACATGATCATCGGTAAAATAGTCAGCGCGATTGATCCGCAGCCAGAAGATAACTTAGTAGAAATAGGCCCAGGCCTTGGCGCTATTACTGAGCCGGTAGCCGATTTAAGCGGCCACTTAACGGTTGTTGAGCTCGATAAAGACCTAGCACAGCGTTTAATTGAACACCCTTTTTTAGGGCCTAAATTAACCGTAAACCAAGGCGATGCAATGACCTTTGACTTTGCTAGCCTAGTTAACGACGACAAAAAGTTAAAAGTATTTGGTAATTTACCGTATAACATTTCAACACCATTACTGTTTCACCTGTTTGAATTTGCAGACCATATTGAGCACATGCACTTTATGCTGCAAAAAGAAGTGGTAAAACGTATGGTTGCAGGCCCAGGTAGTAAAACCTTTGGCCGCTTAAGCGTCATGACGCAGTACTATTGTAATGCGATGCCAGTGATTGAAGTGCCCCCTGAGTGCTTTAAACCCGCACCTAAGGTAGACTCAGCAGTGATCCGCTTGATCCCTAAAAAGCCGGAGCAACGCACTGCAAAAAGTGTAAAAATATTAAACAATGTGTGTTTAGAAGCGTTTAACCAACGTCGTAAAACATTACGTAA
>NZ_JBFJHD010000050.1:0-18219 GCF_041613455.1 Pseudoalteromonas sp.
GCGAACGCTAAATCGATACAAACCGCCGACGATGTACTCGGTACATTAATTGATATAAACGTGTAAGCACGATGAATATTGTCACGCCGTTCCCCTCTATCAATATAAACACGGCAAATGTTTATACTGAAACGGCGCGCCGTGATAACCAACTACGTGAAGCGATCCCGCCGCCCGCTGCCAGCAACCCGAGCAACACTGAAACAAAAGCACAAAGCGATGCTGAAAAAGCAAAATTACCCGGTAACAATGACACTGCAACCTATGATGCTAATGGCAAGCTAACGGATAAGGAGTCAGTGCAATCGCGGCAAGATTCAAATAGCTCAAAAAATAGCGAACAACAGCAACAACACGAAGAGCAACAACAGCAGCAAGCCGCAGAGCAAGAGCAAGAGTTGCAACAAATCAAACAGCTTAAAGCGCGCGACACTGAGGTACGAACTCACGAACAAGCGCATGCCGTTGTCGGGGGGCAATACGCTGGCTCACCAAGCTATCAATATCAACGCGGACCCGATGGCACTAATTATGCTGTGGGGGGCGAGGTGCCCATTGATGTGGCGGTAGTGAATGGTGATCCCAAAGCCACCATAGAAAAAATGCAAACTGTACGCGCAGCAGCACTAGCACCGGCAGAACCTTCAAGCGCCGATAGAGCGATAGCCGCCGACGCGATGCAAAAGTTATTGGCCGCGCAAGCAGAGCTTGCACGCACCAAAAATGACGATGACCCGCAAACTAACAGCTCACAACGAGCCTCGTTTTCAACTGACGAAAATGAAACGAAACTGGCAAAAAGTGATGCTGACACTCGCGACAGCGAAGTAGCAGCACGTGCCGGACGTATTGCGCACTTTTATCAGATGGCGACTTCGCCAAGCGCGCAAAGCGAATTTTCTGCACAGATTTAATGCAATAATTTAGCTAACCTGTGCTCTGCTTAGTTATAAAAAAACCGCATTAAGCGGTTTTTTTATTTGCTACACATAGTTACTGCATATAGGGCTATTTTTTCACCTTAGCATTGGCGAATGCATCGGCAAAAGCATTGCCCATCATGGCATTACCTGTGTCACGTTTGGGCTTGGCCGTCCGTGGTGATGCGTTATTGTTACGCGGCTTGTGTGCAGCAGCAGGAGCTGCTTTTTTGCTGCTATCAACCTCGTCATCTAAGCGCATAGTAAAGCTAATACGTTTACGCGCAGCATCGACTTCGACTACTTTTACTTTAACAATATCGCCCGCTTTAACCACTTCACGCGGATCGGAAATAAATTTATTGGTGAGCGATGAAATGTGCACTAAACCATCTTGGTGTACACCCACATCGACAAAGGCACCAAAGTTAGCGACGTTAGAGACTACCCCTTCTAAAATCATTCCTGGCTTTAGATCGCTAATTTTTTCAACACCGGCTTTGAACTCGGCGGTTTTAAATTCCGGGCGAGGATCGCGCCCTGGTTTATCAAGTTCACTAATAATGTCGGTCACGGTAGGTAAACCAAACTTTTCGTCGGTGTAGTCGTTTGCGGCCAGCTTAGTTAAAAACTCGCTATTGCCAATTAAGCTATTTACATCCACCTTATTGTGCTCACAAATACGCTTAACAACCGGATATGCTTCAGGGTGCACCGACGAGTTATCTAGCGGGTCGCTACCGTTGTTAATGCGTAAGAAACCGGCCGCTTGTTCAAAGGCCTTGGGTCCTAAACGCGCTACTTTTTTCAGTTCGCTGCGCTTAGTAAACGAGCCATGAGTATCGCGATGATTGACAATATTTTGCGCTAAGGTTTTGTTTAACCCCGACACGCGAGTCAATAATGGCACCGAGGCCATATTTAAATCAACACCTACCAAGTTAACACAGTCTTCTACCACTGAAATCAGACTTTGCCCGAGTTGGCTTTGCGATACATCGTGTTGGTATTGGCCTACGCCAATGGCTTTAGGCTCAATTTTAACAAGCTCGGCTAGTGGGTCTTGTAAACGGCGCGCAATAGACACCGCGCCGCGTAATGACACATCGAGATTTGGAAACTCATTGGCAGCAAATTCTGAAGCCGAATACACCGATGCGCCCGCTTCGCTAACCATAATTTTATTGAGCTTAAGCTCGGGGTTGGCTTTTATTAGTTCGCCGACTAATTTATCTGACTCGCGAGACGCGGTGCCATTACCAATCGCAATCAGTTCCACTTTATGTTGGCGACATAACTGCTCTAGGGTACGCAGCGATTTGTCCCAATGATTTTGTGGTGCATGGGGGAAAATAGTTTGCGTGGTAAGGAGTTTACCCGTGCTATCGACCACTGCAATTTTACAGCCAGTACGTAACCCCGGATCGAGTCCTAATGTGGTGCGCGGCCCCGCCGGCGCGGCCATTAATAAGTCTTTTAAGTTTTTAGCGAATACGTCAATCGCGCCGGTTTCGGCTTTTTCGCGCATCGCGGCTAAAAATTCGTTTTCGAGATGTAAGCCCAGTTTTACTTTCCATGCCCATTGCACTACCGTTAACAGCCAAGCACTTGCGGCTTGGTTTTTTATATCTAAACGGTAATGATCGGCAATCATTTGCGCGCACAGCTGTGACGAGTTTTCTACGCTTGGTTCGGGGTTTATAGTAAGCTGCAAAATGCCTTCGTTGCGCGCTCTAAGCATCGCCAGTGCACGGTGCGAAGGGACTTTATTAAGTGCTTCTTGATGCTCAAAGTAGTCACGGTATTTAGCGCCTGCTTGTTCTTGGCCTTTAATAACGCTGCTTTCAATAACGCCGTTTTGGCTAATATAGCTTCTAAATTTAGCCAGTAACTTAGCATCTTCAGCAAAGCGTTCCATTAAAATAAACTTAGCCCCTTCAAGTGCCGCTTTTGTGTCACTAATGCCTTTTTCGGCATTCACAAATTGTGCTGCATGTTGCTCAGGGTCAAGGCTGGCATCGTTAAATAATGCATTTGCCAACGGCTCTAATCCTGCTTCTATGGCTATTTGCCCTTTGGTGCGACGTTTGGCTTTATAGGGAAGATACAAGTCTTCAAGCTCGGTTTTACTTTCCGCGTTATGTATGTCGGCTGTTAACTCTGCAGTGAGTTTATTTTGTGACTCAATGGTCGATAAAATAAAGCTACGACGCTCTTCAAGCTCACGTAAATAGGCTAAACGCTGCTCAAGTAGGCGCAGTTGGGTGTCGTCGAGTCCACCGGTAACTTCTTTTCTGTAACGGGCAATAAACGGTACTGTGGCGCCTTCATCAAGTAACTTTGTGGCAGCAACAACTTGTTGCTGTTGGGCATTTAGCTCACTAGCTAAACGTGCAGAGATATCGCTCATGCAAACACCTTTTTAAACAAAAATAAGACCAGAATAGCTATTCTGACGTAATCAATTGCCTTGAATAATATCACAGGGGGAGGTAATAAAAAGCGCTTAAAGCAAGCTATTTAACTTGCTTTAAGCGGGGTTAACGAAAGCGAACACTTTCACCGTTAAAAAGCGCGTTAGTGGGGGTGTTCAATGCTGGCTAATACTTCACTAAAGCCGTTGGCGATAGGGGCAATGTGCAGCGGAATTTGCAGTGTTTTTGCAATGCCACGGGCGGAAATTAAACCACAGATCTCGCCACTGGCGGCGGTGACTAATAAATACATAGCGCCGCGCTGCTGCATGGTTTGTAATACATCACCAATACAGGCGTAGTTTAAGCTTTGCAGGCTAATACCGTGCAAATGCGTTAATGGCGTCATTAAGTGCGATAAGTTCACCTCAGTGCGAGGCAGACCTAAACGCTGAGCGGCAATAATTATTTTCGAGCTTTGTAAGTCTGCACTTGAAACTATGCCGATTAACGTGTCTGAGCTATTGGTCACTAAAATAAAATCAGCATACTGTAAACTGAGTAAGTTAAGTGCTTGCTCTACACGAGTGTCGGGGTGCGCGCGCAGCGGTGTTTTATTAGTGAAGTTATTAATCATGGTTTGCGCTGGTGATGCTAAATCAATGATAGCGGGTGCGTTATCTATGTTATGAGCGAGAACACCATGAGCAATATTTTGAATACGTAGTGCTTTAAAGTTAGACATAATAGCCACCTTTGTTCGTTATAAAATTTAATCTGTTGGAAATAAAAAAGGATTAAATTAAATAACGAGGAGGGCCGCGCTGCAGTGCACAGCTAAAAGGTTTGGCTAAAATAGTGCTTTTATAATGAGAGTGCTGGGCGGTAGCGAGTGGTTGTAGCACCCTAAGGCAGAGCTCATAAGCGTGGGCATCAAGGTCTAGCTCGGGAGCGTCTTGGTCAAAGTCATCAAAAGCAATAAAATGAGTAGTGGCAGTAGTGGAACTTGATGGTGCTTTGTTAATACTGGCGTGCAGCGTCAAACTGACACTCATTACAAGTGTAAGTAATATGGCGTTACTGAAGATGCGCGATATTAGCTTTGACATTGTGACGTTTACCTTAATTAACTAAGCTTGCATTAAACAATATTAACTTAAGCTCGCTCTGTTATAGCGTACTGTTAAAATATATACAATAAAAATTAACCTGATCTGAATCACTTTAGGTTAGGTATTTTTTTGGTATTCAATACTATTTACGTACCACTGCTTTTTGCCTTGCGGCGTATCAACTTCAAACTCATCATCCACTTGTTTTTTTAGTAAGGCACGTGCCATCGGGGCATCAATAGAAATATAGTCTTTACGATGGTAAATTTCGTCGGGGCCAACAATTCTAAAGCTTTTTGTTTCGCCTTGCTCGTTTTCTATTTCGACCCACGCACCAAAAAACACCTTGCCATCTTGCACTGGCGCGTAATCGACAATTTTTAGGTCGGGGAGTCGCTTGCGTAAGTATCTGACACGGCGATCTATTTGGCGTAACAAACGCTTGTTATATTGATAGTCAGCATTTTCAGAGCGATCGCCAAGGCTGGCAGCCCAACTAACAATTTTTGTTACTTCAGGGCGTTTCACATTCCATAAATGGTCGTGTTCTTGCTGTAATTGCACATACCCTTCACGGGTAATTAGGTTTGTTTTCACGGTCACTGCTCTTTAACGTGGGTGGTGAGCAAGGTATTAAAATTGGTGAAATTTGTCGAGTCTAATATCAATAATCGTGTGGTTATATTTTTTGAAATGTTCAGTAACAATCTAACTGGTTAATAAGTTTTTGATTATTGGGATTTTCAATTATATTAACAGTGAGTCGTTTTATAAAAATAAGAATGGATTATGGGACACGAAACCACAAAAGTACTGGTTGTTGATGATGATATGCGCTTGCGCAGCCTGTTAGAACGATATTTAGTTGAGCAAGGCTTTATTGTTAGAACGGCCGGTAATGCAGAGCAAATGGATCGTTTAATTGAGCGTGAAAACTTTCATTTAATGGTGCTCGATTTAATGCTACCCGGTGAAGACGGCCTATCGATTTGCCGTCGCTTACGACAAAAAGAAAACGACATTCCTATTGTTATGCTCACCGCAAAAGGCGATGAAGTGGATCGGATTATAGGCCTAGAGCTCGGTGCCGATGACTATATTCCTAAGCCTTTTAACCCGCGCGAGCTGCTGGCGCGTATTAAAGCCATTTTACGCCGCCGCGCTAAAGAAGTGCCGGGGGCACCTGCCGCAGAAGAGAACTTAATTGAATTTGGCCGCTTTGCTCTTAATTTAGCCACTCGCGAAATGAGCGCAGACGGAAATACGATTTCGCTAACCAGCGGTGAGTTTGCGGTGCTTAAGGCGTTGGTTTCTCACCCACGTGAACCACTGAGTCGGGATAAGTTAATGAACCTTGCCAGAGGACGTGATTACAGTGCGCTTGAGCGCAGCATTGATGTGCAAGTATCGCGACTTAGACGCATGATAGAAGCCGATGCCGCCAATCCGCGTTATATTCAAACCGTGTGGGGTTTGGGCTATGTATTTGTTCCCGACGGCGAAAAGTAACTCGCTATGAGTATTTTTCCACGCAGTGCGTTTGGGCAAACCGTTTTTTTAGTGGCGGTGCTGTTGTTAATTAATCAAGTCGTGTCTTATATCACGGTGAGTTTGTATGTGGTCAAGCCAACCATAGAGCAAGTAAACCTCATGCTCGCCAAGCAAATTAAAACGGTATTTATTGACTGGGAAGACGGGGTTGAAGTCACTGATGAGGTGTCGGATAAATTTTTTGCAATAACCGGTATTGAGGTAATGACACAACGCGAAGCCATGCGCAGTGGTTTGGCGCAAAGTCGCGAATACTCGATGTTATCACGCAGTATGTCTGAGCAGCTTAATGGCTCGGCACGGGTGCGTATTAGCCAAACCGATCCCTTAATTTATTGGGTCGAAGCGCCGCAAGCATTAGGCTATTGGGTAAAAGTGCCGTTGAGTGGCTTTAAAGAAAATAACTTAGAATTTTTAACCTTTTACTTATCAAGTATTGGTTTTTTAAGTGTGTTGGGTGGCTGGTTGTTTGCGCGGCATTTGAACCGGCCGTTAAAAGCGCTGCAGCAAGCGGCAATAAAAGTAGGAGTGGGCGACTTTAGCACCAAGTTAGCGGAACAAGGCTCAACCGAAGTGATTGAAGTGACCCGCGCTTTTAATCAAATGTCACGCGGTATTGCGGCACTTGAAAATGACCGTCGGCTGTTAATGGCGGGGGTATCGCACGATTTACGCACGCCACTGACGCGCATTCGTTTAGCCACTGAAATGATGGCGGATGAAGATGACTACCTGCGCGAAGGCATTATTTACGATATTGAAGATATGAACGGCATTATCGATCAGTTTATTGATTACTTACGCCATCATAAGCGTGAAGAGCGGGTGCATGAAGATATTAACGCACTGGTAGCCGAGGTGGTAAATCATCAGCTTAAACATCAGCGTGTCATTAGCTTTAAAGGCAACCCCGGTGTTGGTCATATTCCTATTAGTGCGGTCGCGATTAAGCGGGTGCTCACCAATATGATTGAAAATGCGCTGCGCTACTCTGAAGGCGATATTGAAGTATGCAGTTATTTTAACGACACTAAAAAATACGTTGTTATCGCGGTTAACGATAACGGGCCAGGAATACCCGAAAGCGAGTTAGAGTCGGTGTTTGAGCCGTTTAAACAAGGCGATACCGCGCGTGGAAGCGAGGGAAGTGGCTTAGGCTTGGCTATTATAAAACGCATTATTGATATGCATGACGGTCAGGTTAAGCTGGTTAATCGCCCCACTGGCGGACTTAGTGCACAAATATATTTACCAATAAAAGTAACCCCACCGGTAGCATAAAACACCGCTGGGATTGCTTAGTTAACAACTAGATTGCTTTAAAGCGAATGGCTGTGCCGCCGCTAGTAGCGAGTTTTAAGGTTAGTTTATCGTTTGCGGTGACTAGCCGTTTTTCGATATTTAAATCGTATGGCTTATTTTTCCACTCGGCGTGTTTACCGTCTTGATAAATGTGCGCCTCAAACTGTTTACCTGGCTCTAAAAAGTCGAGTTTTACCTCAATAGTGCGGGCGTGTTCGTCCGTTACGGCGCCTAAATACCAATCATTGCCTGTGTATTTGTCGCGTTTACGCTCTTTACGGGCAAAGACAATAAAGTCGCCTACTTCGCCATCAAGCGCAATACTTTGTTGCCAGTCGGTGGGTACGTCTTGAATAAATTGAAATGCATCGGGTTTAGCCAAGTAGTTTTTGGGTAAGTCGGCGGCCATTTGAATTGGGCTATACAGCACCACATATAACGCAAGTTGTTTAGCTAAGGTAGTTTGTGGGCGGTTAGTCTCAGCGCCTAAACCGTTAAAGCTCAGATCAAATATACCCGGAGTAAAGTCCATTGGGCCGGCTAGCATACGGGTAAAGGCAAGCATGGCAATGTGCTCTGGTGGGTTTGGCGGCGTGCCCCAAGCATTAAACTCTTGGCCGCGGGCACCTTCGCGGGTGATCCAGTTAGGGTAGGTACGGCGCAGCCCAGTGTCTTTTATTGGCTCGTGGGTATTAATACTAATTTTATGCTTAGCAGCGAGTGTTACGTTGTATAGGTATTCATTTACCATAAACTGGCTGTCGTGCCATTCATGGCGCGCAATACCTTGCTGGTCAATGCGTTTTATGTTGCCACCATCGGCCACATAGCCGGTTTTTACTTGGCTCACATTGGACTTTTCGTACAGGGCAAAGGCGTCGGCCATTTGGTTGCGGTAATTAGTGACGTTGCCCGATGTTTCGTGGTGGCCAATCAGCTGTACGCCGTGTTGTTTTCCATATTTTGCCAGTGCGTCTATATCAAAATCATCGTACGCTTGAGTAAAGCTAAATACGTCACCGTTAAAAAACCAATCGCCATCCCAGCCAGTATTCCAGCCTTCAACTAACACCCCATCAAATCCATATTCAGCAGCAAAGTCCATATAGTATTTAGTGTGTTCAGTGGTCGCACCGTGTTTTTCACCGCTGCCCCAAGTATGGGTGTTAATGTGCATTCCCCACCAAATACCCACGTACTTGCCCGGCTTGACCCACGACACGTCACCAAGTTTATTTGGCTCATTAAGGTTTAAAATAATATCGGAATTAATTAAGTCCACGGCTTTTTCAGCAATTTGTATGGTGCGCCAGGGGGTATTAAAGGCACCGTGCTTTTTAACCGCAATACCATCTGACCAAGGCGTTAAATCGGCTTGAAACACACCCGGACGGCGCTGATTTAGTACCATGCCTGCGTAATCGACTAACGCCGCTTCGTGAATACTAAGATGTACACCATCTTGGTTTTTAAAGGTGAATGGGGTGTGCACTAAAGCCGCGTCTTGCAAGGGAGTGGTATTGTAAACGTACTCGTAACGGTTCCAGCCGCGCGCTGGTATCCACCAGGCTGTTGCATTGTCAGCGCCAGCAATCGCAAATTCGGTCAATTCTTTTGTAATGGCGATATTTTCAAAGCCCGCTTGTGCAGGGACTTCATAGCGAAAGCCAACCCCATTATTAAACGCCCGTACTCGCACGGTATAAGTACCGCCATGTGGATCGGCTTTGCTAAAAGTAACTGCAATTTCGTTATGATGGTCTGTCACTGTGGTGCGTTCGCCCCAAGGTTGTTGCCATTGGCTATTAACGCTTTGCTGTTGTGTGTTAGTGATTTTAAAGCCTTCACTAAACGGCGCTTGCTGTTTAAATGCAAACCCTAGGGCTGAGTTATCTATTACTGTTTTATTTTTAAAATTAATGGAGTAGCTGGGGGTGCTGAGCTCATCTGATAAGCTAATGGTAATATTGCCGTTCGGCGACGCTATACTTGCCGTTTTAGCAACACTAACGCTTGAAAAAGCGAGCAATAACAGGGCTGATATTCGCATAATAGTTCCTTGGTTACGCATTGTGAACCATTAAGCATAAAGCCAGTTGCGAGTAAATACGATGCGCTACATACGTATTCAATATGATAAAAAATTCACCATAAAAAAGGGTTCTGTTGAACCCTTAGTGTTAACTATTGCTTAGAGTGCGAGATTACTTTTTAGCAAAAGCGCGTTTCATATAATTTGGTGTTGCCAGTGCACCGTGATGAATACCGCTATTGTAGTATTCGCTGTGCTGTGCAATCTCGGCTGCTGCGTCTTCTCTAAAGCCATTAAACAACTCAGACTTACGCGCTAATGTGACCGACCATAAACCACTTGGGTAAATAGGTTGTGGAAAGGGCAGGGTTTGTAAGTCGTTAAAGCCCACACTCAACATGGCTTCACGCATTTCGACCAATAAAGGCATATGCATTAGTGGCGATTCGCTTTGCTGTACTAAAATGCCGCCAGGGCGCAGTGCATTTAGGCAGCTAGTGTAAAATGCATGGTTAAATAAGCCTTCACCTGGGCCAACAGGGTCGGTGCCATCAACAATAATCACATCGATAGACTCACTTGCGGCTTCGCGCATGTACTTTATACCGTCATCAAACATTACCGTAGCGCGCGGGTCTTGGTTTGATTCACACAACTCAGGAAAGTATTTTAGCGACATTTGGGTCACTACTTCGTCGATGTCGATTTGGGTAACGCTTTGTACGCCTGGGTGTTTTAATACTTCACGCAAGGTACCGCAGTCGCCGCCGCCAATAATAACCACATTTTTAGGGTTTGGGTGTGCAAGCAAAGCTGGGTGGCTGATCATTTCATGGTAAAAAAAGTTTTCGCGGCTGCTCACCATAGTACAACCATCAATGATCATTAAATTACCAAAGTCAGTGGTTTCGAACATTTCTACTTTTTGAAACGGAGACTGTTTTTCATCGAGCTTTTTGTTAATACGTAATGAAAATGCGCTGCCATCGCGGTCGCTAATTTCGGTAAACCAGTTACTTTGATCTAAATTTGCCATAGTTGCTCTTACACTTTTTAAGTTGAGTATGAAAAAGGGGCGATTTTGCCAGTGCTTGCGGTTTTGCTCAATGTTATTTTAACCGATTTAGCAAATAAAATGCGCGTGTTGTGGCTTAAAGTTCAATTTTTGTTAGCTTAGCAGATAGTGACGTATTAAAATGCGGGCATATTTAATTGATTAAAGAAGAGTTGCTATGACCTGGGGTTTAGAAACAGCGCGCGCCACTTATAATGTTACTCATTGGAGTGACGGTTATTTTGATATAAATGCACACGGTGAGTTGGTAGCCTACCCAGATGGCGATAACAGCAAAGCGGCCATTTCTTTAACGCAATTAACCGAACAATTTAAACAGCAAGGGCTCACCTTGCCCGTATTAGTGCGTTTTACCGATATTTTACAAAACCGCGTTGATACGCTGACTAACGCCTTTACCCAAGCACGCAACCACCGCCAATACACGGGGCAATATACCTGTGTTTATCCTATTAAAGTAAACCAGCAACGCTCAGTGGTGAGTAAACTATTAGCGCACCCCAGTGGCTTAGTCGGCCTTGAGGCGGGTTCTAAACCTGAGCTGATGGCAATTTTGGGGGTGGCGCAAACGCCTATTACTATTGTGTGTAATGGCTATAAAGACAGTGAGTTTTTACGTTTAGCATGCATTGCTCAAGCGATGGGCCACAAAGTTAAAATTGTGGTGGAAAAACTCTCGGAGCTGGACACGTTACTGGCAGAAATTGACGATTTAGCGATTGAACCCGCCATTGGTATTCGGATTCGCTTAAACTCGGTAGGTAAAGGCAAGTGGCAAAACACCGGTGGCGAAAAAGGTAAATTTGGTTTAACCGCAGGGCAAGTGCTCAGTGCCGTTGAGGTACTTAAACAGCATAACAAGCTGCATTTAATGCAAATGGTACATTTTCATATTGGCTCACAAGTAGCTAATATTCGCGATATTCACCGTGCGCTGCGCGAATGTGCGCGCCACTTTGCAGAACTCACCCAGCTCGGGGTGCCACTTAATACCGTTGATGTTGGCGGTGGTTTAGGGGTTGATTACGAAGGTTCGGGTTCGCGCAGTGCTTGTTCAATGAACTACACGGTTGAAGAGTATGCGCGTAATGTGGTGAATGCCTTTGCCGAAGTGTGTGAACAACACGACTTAGTACAGCCGGCTATTATTACCGAGTCGGGTCGCGCGTTAACCGCGCATCATGCGGTATTAATTACCGATGTGATTGATGTAGAGCGCGCACCAAATCACTTAAATCCAGAGCCACCACAGGCAAACAGTGCTTTAGTGCTGGATGAAATGTGGCAATGTTTACAACGCTTAAGCCCGCGCATGGCGCTGGAAAACTATCACGATGCGATGCATTTGTTTAGCGAAGCGCACGATCAATACGTACACGGTTTGGTGAGCATGCTAGAGTGGGCAAAAATCGAGCAGCTTTATTTTACTATTTTGCACCGTGTGCGAGCGTCATTAAAAGATAATGTGCGCGCTCACCGTGAAGTGCTGGACGATCTGAATGAAAAATTAGCCGATAAGTTATTTGTTAACTTTTCATTGTTTCAATCTTTACCCGATGTATGGGGGATTGGGCAGTTATTTCCAGTGATGCCAATTGAAAACTTAACGCAGCCACTTACGCAGCGGGCGATCATTCAAGATATAACCTGTGACTCAGACGGGCAAATACGCGAATACGTCGAAGGCGGTGGTATAGAAACCAGTTTACCCATTCCAGAATATAACCCAGAGCAGCAATACCACATTGCAATGTTTATGGTTGGCGCCTATCAAGAAATACTGGGCGACTTACATAACCTATTTGGTGATACCGACTCGGTTCATGTTGAGCTAAATGATGATGGCTATGTATTAACCAACGCGATTAAAGGCGATAGCGTGAAAGATGTTTTAGGCTATGTTGATTATGATAGTGCTATTTTGGCGGAGAACTTTGCAGCGCAAGTTAATAAGCTTGCCGTTCCTAAGGCTTGCAAAGATAAATACCTAGCCGAGCTAAACGCCGGGCTGGAAGGTTATACCTACTTTGAAGATTAATTGTTAACTAATAAACTAATAAAAAAGCGCAGTGTAGCTTGCTGCGCACCGTTAAAGGAATAGAAGTAATGTCAGTTATTCGCAGTGTATTGAGCATTTTCTGTTACACCATAAACACCCTTATTTGGTTTGTGCCTATTTTTATTTGTGGCGTGATAAAGCTTATCCCGATAAAGCCACTACAAACAGCAATGAGCTGGCTGGCTAAACAAATTGCCAATATTTGGGTGACCTTTAACAGCCTAAATCAACAGCTATTTACGCCTACTCAAATTAATGTAACCGGGCTTGAAGAGGTAAAACTCAAAGATTGGTATTTAGTCATCGCCAATCATCAAAGCTGGGTTGATATTTTGGTATTGCAGCGAGTATTAAATCGCAAAATTCCATTTTTGAATTTCTTTTTGAAGAAAGAGCTGATTTACGTGCCGATTTTAGGTTTATGTTGGTGGGCACTGGACTTTCCATTTATGACCCGCACCAGTAAGAGCCAGCTAAAAAAGAACCCGAAATTACGCGGTAAAGACTTAGAAACCACGCGTAAAGCCTGCGAAAAATTTAAAGAAATGCCGGTGAGTATCGTTAACTTTGTTGAAGGTACGCGTTTTACAGAGCAAAAACATGCTCGTCAAAATAGCCCATTTACGCAATTACTTAAGCCCAAAGCGGGCGGGGTTGCATTTGTTATGCAGGCCATGGGAGAACAAATTTCAAAAGTAGTGAATGTAACCATTCATTACCCCGACGGTATTCCTACTTTTATGGATTTTGCCGGTGGCAAAGTGAAGCAAATTAACGTGCACGTTGCAGTGCTACCGGTCAGCGAGCAGCTGATTGGTGATTATAGCAGTGATGCCGATTTTAGAGTTCGCTTTCAAAGTGAGCTCAATCGCTTATGGAGCGAAAAAGATCAGGTGCTCACTAAGCTTGCGAACAAAGAACATTAACAGTTAACTGCGCTGAGCATCCATTCATCGACAAACTGCTCTTTATAGAGCAGTTTGTTTTTTGGCTTACGATAGCGATAGTTATTATTTTCTATACTCAGTACCGTGCCTTATAACGGTTAGGGACCTAACAGACTATGCATAACATTCACCTGCAGGAGCTAATAGCCCCTTGGTTTGAAAAGGTGCCAGATGCCTTTTTCCTCAGCACCATCACGGCCGTTGCTATTGGCATATTTTCGTTATTATTTGTGTATTTATTTACCCGTCGCCTCATGTTGCCTGGCATTCAAAAGGTGGTAACGAAAATTTCCCCGCAGCGTATTGGTGTGCTGTCGCCGTTGTTAAATAAGCTTAATAAACGTATTGCCTGTTTACTGTGTTGTGTGGTGTTTTTAGCCACTTTCGATAGTGTCTATCCGGTGAATGCAATTGCCGAGGAAATTTTAAAAACCTTGGGCCAAGCGCTGTTAATTATTTATGGCGGCTTTATTTTTAGCAGTATAGTGAGTATTGCGGGGGCGATTTATAACCAGTTAGACTTTGCGCGCGAAGTACCCATTCAGGGGCTGATCCAAGTTCTTAAGTTAATTACTTTTATTGTCACTACCATTTTAATTGTCAGTATTGTGCTAGAAAAATCGCCAACCTATATTTTATCGGGCTTTGGTGCCATTGCTGCGGTGACCCTGTTAGTGTTTAAAGACACTATTTTGGGCTTTGTTGCCAGTATTCAAATTGCGGCTAACCGCTTGGTTACCTATGGTGATTGGATTCAGGTAGATAATTATGGCGCCGACGGTGAGGTGATTGATTTAGGCTTAAATACCGTGCGGGTGCGTAACTGGGATCATACCGTCACCACCATTCCTACCTACATGTTAGTGGCTGGTTCATTTAAAAACTGGCGCAGCATGCAAGAATCGCCAGGCCGGCGCATGAAACGCTCACTCAACATTGATATGAATAGTATTTTTTTAGTTGAAGATGATTTTCGGCAACAAATCGAAGCGGCTATTCCATTAGCGCAATATATTCACACGGCCAGTTTACCCGATCCGGTGTCTAATTTAGGCTTGTTTCGCCGCTATGCCGAAGGCTATTTAAAGCAACATAATAAAATAAATACCTCACTAAGTTTATTAGTGCGTGAGTTACAGCCAACCAACCACGGCTTACCGATTGAGTTTTATTGTTTTAGTAGCGATAAGCGGTGGGTGTCTTATGAGCATTTACAAGCCGAGATCATGGATCATTTATTGGCGGTATTACCTATTTTTGGCTTACGCCCGTTTCAAAGTGTGAGTGGCCAATTTTCGCCACCCACAGCAGGGCCCAGCAATGAAAAACCGAAGATTAAAGTGCCCCATAATACTGCGCCAGACCCACAGCAATAAAGAGTAGTAATAGCCACCAAATAGGTGGCTTGCTTAATCTTAGCCAGGCAAATGCGGCAATTACCAGCGCTATGTGCCAGCTATTATGCACAGCAGATGTCCAAATGGGCGCATACAGCGCTGCCGCTAAAAAACCCACCACTGCGGCATTGAGTGCGGCAATAGCACTGGCGAAGCGGGGTTTACTGGCTAAGTTTAACCAACTTTTTTGCAGCGCTAGCATGAGTAAAAAGCCCGGAGTAAATATCAGTACGGTCGCTATCATGGCGCCAACTAAGGGCTGCTCGATAGTGAGTTGGGCGCCTAAATAAGTCGCAATAGTGAACATTGGCCCCGGCACAGCTTGCGCACTGGCATACGCGGTTAAAAACTGCTCGCTGCTTAAAGTGGGCACGGCCGCTTGTAATACCGGCAATACCACGTGGCCGCCACCAAATACCATGGCGCCGGTTTGGTAAAACGCCGCAAACAGGGAAAAATCACCCGCCAGCGGTATAAAGCTGCAAGCCAATAACAGTAAAAATAGCCCCAACGCCCACCCGTTAAGTGTGCTTTTATTGTCGGCGCTTACCGTCGCTGTGGTGGTTAATTTTAATAATGGCCATAGTGCCCCGATGGCAGCAGCAGTGACTAATACTGCCATTTGCGTGCCCAGCATGGGAAACAGTATTAAGGCAAGGGTGCTTAATAGCGCGATTAACTTCAGTACCACACTGGTACAAAAGCTCTTCGCCATACTGAATGTGGCATCGGCGACTATCACTACCGCAAACAGTTTGAGTCCAGCAATGATAGCAAAGTAAATCGCGTCAAATTGATGGGCGCTGATAGCCAGTAACAGCATGATTAAAAAAGACGGCAGAGTAAAACCAAGAAACGCCGCAATGCCGCCCCACACTCCCGCGCGTTCAACACCAATGGCAAAGCTGACTTGGCTCGACCCCGGACCTGGCAGCGCTTGGCTTAAGCTAATTAGCTGTGCATAGCGTTGATTATTTAGCCATTGCAAATGATCGACAAAATGGCGTTTAAAATAACCTAAATGGGCCGCAGGTCCACCAAAGCTGAAACAGCCAAGTAAAAAAAACTGTCTAAAAATTGCAACTAGCATTTCGACACAACTCCCCTATTATTAAATCTCAGATTATTACTTAATAGTATGACATAGTTATGAAAAGCGTTGCGGGATGAATTATCGCGTGCATCTGTTGTACACTTTTATCCGCGTCTTCATTGCTTGTTCATCTATGCCTTCGCATACTTGTGCTAAATTCTTAAGGAATAGGAAACATCATGACGTTAACTAAATCACTTTTAAGCGTAACCGTTGTTGCGGTATTACTTACTGGTTGCGAAACCAATAACACAGGTAAAGGCGCTGCGATTGGTGCAGCCGCCGGTGGTATTTTAGGTAAAGCGACGGGTAACCACAAAGATAAGCGTATTTTTATTGGTGCGGCGATAGGGGCTTTAGCCGGTGCTGCCGTGGGTAACTATATGGATCAGCAAGAAGCGGCGTTTCGCGACGAGTTAGCGGGTTCAGGTGTAGAAGTGGTGCGTGAAGGTGATAACCTACGTTTGGTGATGCCCTCTAACATTACCTTTGCAACTGATCAGTCTTATATCTCCTCTGGTTTTCACAATACGCTGAATGCCATTGCAAAAGTAATGAACAAATACGAAAAAACCTATTTAAGTGTTGAAGGTCATACCGATAGCACAGGCAAAGACAGCTATAATATGAGCTTATCGCAACAACGTGCGCAAAGCGTTAAAAACTACCTAGTAAACCAGCAAATTATGGCTGCGCGTATTAGTACTACTGGCTATGGTGAAACACGTCCTATTGCGACTAATGACACCGCGAATGGCCGTGCGCAAAACCGTCGCGTAGAAATTCAAATTGTGCCTAACACGCAAGATTAGGCAGCATTAACACACCTTAGTCTTTATTGAACTGTAGTTCACATAAGCGTTGGTATAGCGGGGAGCTTTGCAGTAATTGCTGATGGCTCCCCGTTGCTTTTATTGCCCCATCTGCCATCACCACTATCACATCGGCATGTTTTACCGTAGCCAGCCTATGGGCAATAATCAGCGTGGTTCTATTTTGCATTAAGTGCGTCAGCGCCGCTTGTACATGGTGCTCGCTTTGTGCATCAAGTGCGCTGGTGGCTTCATCAAGTAGCAATATCTCGGGATCTTTTAAGATAGCGCGGGCCAGTACGATGCGTTGTTTTTGCCCACCCGATAACCTAACCCCTTGTTCACCTAAAAAGCTGTGATAGCCTTGTGGTAATTGTTGAATAAACTCATCGGCATGCGCGTGTTTCGCCGCAGCATAAACTTGCTCGTCTGTGGCATCGGGGTTGCCGTAACGTATGTTGTGCATCACGTCGGCGCTAAATAAAATAGGGTTTTGCGCCACCATGCCCATTTTATTACGCAGGGTATTGAGCGATAACTCTTTAATATTAACACCCTGAAATTTAATCACGCCGCTGGCTGGGTCGTAAAAGCGTTGTAGCAATTCAAATAAGGTGGTTTTACCCGCACCAGATGGGCCAACAATAGCGATTGTTTTACCGGGCGCTATTTTTAAGCTGACATTGTTTAGTGCGCTGACATCGGGGCGAGAAGGGTAGTTAAAACTCACCTGTGTCAGCTCTATGGCTAGCGGATCAGGAGTTGCGTTTAACTGATGGTCTTGCGGGTTAATTGGATTTTCAATTTCACTGTTCACCGCCAGCAGCTCAAGCAAGCGTGCGGCCGCCCCCGCAGCACGTTGCAGCTCACCATACACTTCGGCCACGGTAGCCACCGACATCGCTACCATAATAGCGTAAAACACAAAGGCGCCAAGCTCACCGCCGCTCATAGTGCCGGCAAGTACATCGCTGCCACCCACCCATAGCATCACGCTGATGGCACTAAAGGTTAAAAAGATCACTGCGGCAATTAAAAATGAGCGTTGTTTAATACGGCTTTTGGCAACGTTAAAGGCTTTTTCGACCTCGCGCGCAAAGGCTTGCTGTTCACGTTGCTCATGACTATAGCTTTGTACCACTTTAATGTTTTGCATGATCTCGCCGGCATAGGTACTAATATCGGCAATCGCATCTTGACTCGAGCTGGCTAGTTTGCGCACCTTACGGCCAAACACCAGCATAGGCACTAACACTAAGGGGACACACGCCACCACCACTAAGGTCAGTTTTAAATTGGTGAATAGCAACATTGCCAAGCCACCAATTAGCATCAGCGCACTGCGCAGTGCCATAGAAAAAGATGAGCCAATAATAGATTGCAGCAAAGTGGTGTCGGTGGTCAGTCGCGACATTAATTCGCCACTGCGGTTTTCTTCAAAGTAACTAGGGTGCAGGGTAACAATGCGGTTAAACACCGCTTTACGAATATCGTTACTGACGCGC
>NZ_JBFJHD010000051.1:0-18122 GCF_041613455.1 Pseudoalteromonas sp.
GACTCGTCATCTGTATTACCGATTGGCGTAAGCAAAAAATTGGCCGGCAGTTTAGTTGATTTAAATAAAGCACGTACTCTGGGTCAGCGATTAAAAATCTTTTCTAAAT
Source organism: Pseudoalteromonas sp. (assembly GCF_041613455.1). Lineage (GTDB taxonomy): Bacteria > Pseudomonadota > Gammaproteobacteria > Enterobacterales > Alteromonadaceae > Pseudoalteromonas. The sequence continues at coordinate 110 of NZ_JBFJHD010000051.1, forward strand.
TGCGTTTAAAAGACTTATTACCGGTGCCACCTTCCGTTGCAGAATACTCAACCGGCCTGTCTATGGGACAAACCGCTGAGCAAATGGCTAAAACGCATAATATTAGCCGTGAAGATCAAGATGCCTTAGCACATCGCTCGCACTCACTAGCGACCCAAGCATGGGCCGATGGTAAGCTTAAAGATGAAGTGATGACGGCGCATTTACCGCCTTATAAAAGTTTTATTACTGAAGATAATAATATTCGTAAAAATTCAACTGTTGAAGGCTACGCTAAGCTTAAACCTGTGTTTGACCGTCAGCATGGCTCTGTCACTGCGGCTAACGCCACGCCTTTAACCGACGGTGCGGCCGCAGTGTTAATGATGAGCGAAAGTAAAGCCAAAGCACTAGGCTATGAAATTTTAGGTTACGTACGTAGCTTTGCATTTTCCGCCATCGGTGTGGAAAAAGACATGTTAATGGGGCCGGCGCATGCGACCCCTATTGCACTTGATAGAGCAGGGATCACCCTTGCTGATTTAGACTTAATAGAAATGCACGAAGCGTTTGCATCGCAAACTTTGGCTAATATGAAAATGTTTGCTTCAGATAAGTTCGCCCAAGAGCAGTTAGGGCGTAGCAAAGCGATTGGCGAAATTAACATGGATAAATTTAACGTTTTAGGTGGCTCATTGGCGTATGGCCACCCATTTGCTGCAACCGGTGCGCGTTTGATTACGCAAAGCTTATATGAGCTGAAGCGCCGTGGTGGTGGTTTAGCGTTAACCACAGCATGTGCTGCTGGTGGTTTAGGTGCGGCCTTTGTATTGGAGAGTGCGTAATGTCAGATTCAGTATTTAATTTAGCGGTTGATGAACATAATATCGCCGTAGTAACCATAGATGTAAAGGGTGAAAAAATGAACACCCTGCGCAGCAGCTTTGCCGACGACTTAAAAGCCTTGCTAGAAGAAGCCAAGCAACAAGCAGTTAAAGGCATGGTATTTATTAGTGGCAAAAGTGATAACTTTATTGCCGGCGCCGATGTAAAAATGCTCGATAGTGTGCAACAGCGTGAAGATGCGTTAGCCATTAGTGAATTATGCCATCATGCATTTTTTGATCTGCAAAACTTGCCATACACAACAGTGAGTGCCATACATGGCGCGGCGCTCGGTGGCGGGTTGGAGTTTGCGTTAGCCTGTGATTACCGTGTTGCTAGCGACAGCGACCTAACTAAAATTGGTTTGCCAGAAGTGCAATTAGGTTTACTACCTGGTGGCGGCGGTACGCAGCGTTTAACCAAAATGATAGGTATTCAAAAAGGCTTAGAGTGGATGCTTACCGGCAAGCAAATTCGTGCTAAGCAAGCTAAAAAAGCCGGTGTATTAGATGATTGTGTACCGCAGAGTGTGCTACTAAAAGTAGCCAAACAGTTTGCTGCGAAAGGGAAACCTCAGCCAGCAGAGCCCAAGCTTGATACCGTGAGTAAGTTATTAGAATCAAACCCGTTTGGCCGTAACTTTATCTTTAAAAAAGCCAAAGAAAACGTGATCAAGCAAACGGGTGGACATTACCCAGCGCCGCTGGCGATTATTAAAGCGGTGCGTGCTAGCGTCGAGCTTGATAAATTAAAGGCTTATAAAACCGAAGCAGAAAGCTTTGCTACTTTGGTTATGAGCGATGAGTCTAAGGCGCTGCGTAGTGTATTTTTTGCCACCACAGAAATGAAAAAAGACTGGCGCAACGACGATGCGCCCGCAATCAATAAAGCCGCCGTGCTCGGTGGCGGGCTAATGGGCGCAGGCATTGCCCACGTAACAGCTGTTAAAGCTAAACTCCCAGTGCGGATCAAAGATGTTGCAGAGCAAGGTATTAGCAATGCCATGAACTACAGCTATAAAATTTTAAGTAAACGGTTAAAGCGCCGGATTATGTCAAAAGCAGCACTGCAGCTGACCATGAACCGTATTACCGGCACCACAGATTACAGTGGCTTTAAACATATCGATTTAGTGATTGAAGCGGTATTTGAAGATCTTGAGCTAAAACAAGGCATGGTTGCCGATATAGAGCGTGAATGTCAGCAAAGTACTATTTTTGCCAGTAACACCTCGTCATTGCCTATTTCGCAAATTGCGGCACAAGCGCAGCGCCCTGAAAACGTTATCGGTTTACATTATTTCTCGCCAGTAGAAAAAATGCCATTGGTAGAAATTATTCCCCATGCAGGCACCGCAAAAGAGACGATTGAGCGCGTGGTAAACTTTGCCCGTAAGCAAGGCAAAACCCCGATTGTGGTTAAAGATACCGCGGGCTTTTACGTAAACCGTATTTTAGCGCCATACTTAAATGAAGCGGCTAACTTAATGTTAGCGGGTGAGCCAATTGAAAAAATAGACGCCGCGTTAGTGGAGTTTGGTTTTCCGGTTGGGCCATTGGCGTTACTTGACGAAGTAGGGATTGATATAGGCTCTAAAATTGCGCCGATTTTAGAAAAAGAACTCGGTGAGCGTTTTAAGGCACCCGATGCGTTTTCTCGTATGATTGAGTCTAAACGCCTTGGCCGTAAATCGGGTCGTGGGTTTTATGAATACGATAAAAAAGGCAAAAAGGTCGACGAGTCTGTCTATCAGCTACTTAACGTAACCCCAGCGCCACGTTTAAACAAAAGCGAAATTGCCAAGCGCTGTGTTGCACAGATGCTTAATGAAGCCGCGCGTTGTTTAGATGAAGGTATTATTGCCAGCCCACGTGATGGTGACATTGGTGCTATTTTTGGCATTGGTTTCCCTCCATTTTTAGGCGGACCATTTAGCTATATGGACAAACTCGGCGCGAGTAAAGTGAGCTCAGATATGTCGACGTTAGCCAATAGCAATGCCATCTTTGCTCCATGTGACACGCTAGTGGCAATGGCAGGGTCGGGCGCTAAGTTTTATGACACTCAGCCAAAGACAGCCGCAGAGTCAGAAGCAGTGGCATCAGAACCCGCGGAGCCGGCCAGCGATGATGCAGCCGCTAATGTTAAAGAGTAAACTAACAGTAGTTAACTAGTATATAGCTAAAAAAACCGCATTTTAATGCGGTTTTTTTATCGCTTTATCCCTAGCATAGCTGATAGCTATATGGCTTGAGTAAAACATGAGGAGATTTGCATGGTGGGTAATAACCACGCTTGAGCGATGGCCGTTCAAGCGTATGAAAAATATTGCTAGCAGTGTTGTTATAGGTGAGCTGCGATGAGTTTTTTATCTTTTTCAGGCATGTTATCTACCACTAAATTAAATGAATTATCAATCATGCGCATAATTTCATGTTGTTCAATGCTGCCGTCTAACACCACGGTGTTCCACAGCCGTTTATTCATATGGTAGCCAGGCATTACCGCGTTATATTTATCTCTTAGCATCACGGCTTCATCGGGATCACACTTTAAGTTTAGCCACCAAACAGGTTCCCCTTGCTCAGCTGTTTGACCTTCGCTGCTCAGTGCAAGGGTGGCAAACATTTTGTGATTCACTTTGTAAACATCCACCTCTTTGGCAAAAGGGTGGGTTAGTTTAACTAACGGCTTATTAATTAAATATTCATGTACAGTTGCTTGGTTCATGATCCATTCCTTGAAGTCATATACGATAAAACTACCATAGCAGTTTTTTTATGTTTGATGACAGCTATTTTAGCACAAACTCTAATTTTATAAGCCAATACAAGGCATAACCGTGTATTGCAGCACATTCTAGTTGAACAAAATCTAGTTCGTGGTATGTTTCTCATGGTTTAAAAACAATAGGAAAAAGACACATGCCAAAGGCGAGTGAAGTTAAAAAAGGAACCGCCATTGATTTCAATGGTCGCGTTTTAGTTGTAAAAGATATTGTGCGCTCTGTTCCACAAGGCCGAGCTGGTGGCAGCTTATATCGTATGCGTTTATACGATGTAGTGACAGGCAGTAAAGTGGATGAAACATTTAAAGACAGCGATATGCTAACGCTTGCAGATTTAACCCGTCGTGAAGCCATGCTTTCATACATTGATGGTGACGAGTATGTGTTTATGGACACGGAAGACTATACGCCATACAACCTTAATAAAGGGGCGATTAGCGAAGAAGTGCTGTTTATTAACGAAGAAACGCAAGGCGTACATGTGATTGTAATCGATGGCGCGCCGGTGGGTATCGATTTACCGTCAAGTGTAGAGCTGGTGGTAGAAGAAACCGATCCTTCAATTAAAGGTGCCTCAGCCAGTGCGCGCTCAAAGCCAGCACGACTATCTACTGGGCTGAATATTTCGGTGCCAGAGCATATTTCTACTGGCGATCGCATTCGCATTAACACCGCAGAGCATAAGTTTATGGGCCGTGCAGATAAGTAAGCAGGTAGCCATTTAGTGTAAAAAGCCGATATTTTCGGCTTTTTTTATGCTTATAAAAACGCCGCTCACTTTAAAGTTGCTCACTTTTTAGCTAAAATACGCGCCTTCATTGTTGTGACCTTCAGGTGCTGTGTTGGTTTTTGTATTAATAAGCTGTTTATTTATCGCCATTATGTATTTAGAAGCGATTAAAAAAGGCATGCCAGTGAAACGCTGGTTGTTGTTAGGCGGTGTACTGGGCCCGGTTGCCTGGTGTTTATTTACTGTGCATTACCGCCGTGCGTTGCTGCGCAACATTGGTTTCTCGAGTTGTGTTTGGCGCGCTTAATTTTTTAGCGCTGTGGTGTGTTTACTGTTCACTAAGCTAAGGGTCGATTGCTGCTGTTGTTGCTGTAAAAATACGGTAAATTCTTCTTTCGATAACGGTTTAGAGTAATAGTAGCCCTGCACAGTTTCACAGTTGAGTTGTTTTAGTATTTCTATTTGCGATGCCTGTTCAACACCTTCTGCAACCACATGTAGGTCGAGGTTCTGGGCTATGGTCACAATTGAGTCGACCATATTGCGGCCACGCTCGCTTTGCATATCATCAATAAACGCTTTATCTACTTTTAGTGTATTTAACGGGAACTGCTTTAAATAGGCGAGCGACGAGTAACCGGTACCAAAATCATCCATCGCTAAATGAATGCCGCGGGCACTTAACGCACGCATTACGGCAATGGCTTCTTTAGGATCGTCCATTACCGTGCCTTCGGTTATTTCTAGTTCTAAAAAGTAAGAGGGCAATTGGTTTTTTTGCAAAATAATATCAATGCGCGTGGTTAAGTTGGGCAAACTAAATTGTTTAGCCGATAAGTTCACCGCAACCCTGCCGGTAAATAGCCCGTCATCCAGCCATTGTTTTACATCTCTACAGGCTTTATCTAGCACCACTTCACCAATCTCTATGATTTGCCCGGTTTCTTCGGCAATAGGAATAAACACCCCAGGGCTGATAATGCCTTTTTTCGGCGTAATAAAGCGCACTAAGGCTTCCATACCAGCCAGTTTACCAGTGCGAATATTCATTTTTGGCTGGTAATACACTTCAAAATGGTCTTCTTTTAAACCAAAGCGCATCAAGTTTTCTATTTGCAAGCGTTTAACCGCTTGGCGGTTCATGGTGTCGTTAAAAAACAGGTAACTATTGCCTTTCTTTTTCGCGTGATACATCGCGGTATCGGCATTTTTTAATAACAGCTCAGGGGTATTGCCGTCTTCAGGAAATAATACGATGCCGACACTGGAGCTAATAGCTAGCTCATGGCCGGCCATTTTAAACGGTGTCGCAATGGCGGCTAAAAACTGCTTAGCGGTGCGGGTAATGGTATAAATATCGTTGGTGTCGGCCATCACCAGCGCAAACTCATCGCCCCCTAAACGATAAAACACATCGTTTTCGCGGGTGAGTTTGTTTAAGCGCATGGCAAGTTTTGCCAATAGGCTGTCACCGAGTTGGTGGCCCAAGGAGTCATTAATTTTCTTAAAGTTATCTAAATCAAATACCAGTAATGCATGGTGGGCATTTAATTTAACCAGTTTGTGTAAGTCGGTAAAAAATAAATTACGATTAGGTAAGTTGGTGGTGCGATCTCTATTTGATAAATTATGCAGTTGCGATTGTGCCTTTTTACGCTCGGTTAAATCAGAATACACCACCACATAGTTGGTGACTTGCTGTTGATTATTTTTAATTTCATCAATCGATATTTCTATCGGCAATAATTCATGTTCACTGTTACGCAACTTAACTTCTTGTTGTAAGTGCTCATGTAGTTGTACTTTGTTTTTGATAGCTTCAATGTAGCTTTTATCGTAACCTGGTAAGTTAAAATCTTTTTTTAGGTATTGCTCTCGAACCCCGCCAAACAAGGTTAAAAAACTGGGGTTAATATCGACTAACTTAAAGTTTTTATCAAAGATTGCGAGTGCATCGGTTAATGATTCAACACATTTTGCAAACAGGTTTAACCGTTCCTCGGTCTGTTTTAATTGAGAGATATCGCGGATGGTGCCGGTCATGCGCAGCGGGTTAAGGTTGGCGTCTTTTTCGATGATTTTGCCACGGTCGAGTATCCATTGCCATCGACCAAAATTATCTTTGACACGATAGCTTGCTTCAAAAAATGGCGTTTGTTTTGCAAAGTGTTTTTTTAGTAAGTACTCAACGTGAGGCAAGTCTTTAGGGTGAATACGGTTTTTGTTTGGTGGAAATCCCATCAACTCAGTGCTATCGGTTGGGTAGTTATCGTTAATGCGAATAACTTTACCGGTTTTTATGTCCCAATCCCATAGCGTATCGCCGCTGCCTTCGACGGTGCTTTTTAAACGTTTTTCTGAGAGCATAAGCTGATATTGTGAGCGCCTTAACTTGAAGATCACGCCAAGCAAAAAGCACAGTATCGTCAGCAGTATGGCACTGATGGTTATTGCCACTGTATTCAAATCTAAATTAAAAGATGCCTCTAAAGCGTATAGATTGTATGAGGCAATAAATAGCATGAACAATAGGGTTAATTTTATTATTATCATTTTTATTGTTTATCTAACATTTATTGTCAATTGCTAATCTAAATCAAGCCCCTCGCTGTGTCAAAGAGAATGGTGGGAAAGAGGCTGATTTTGCTGTTTATTACGATTTGATGCGCTTAACAGCTCATAACGTGGCCGGCTTTCATCAAACAGACGCAGCGCATAGCTTTTTATATCGGCCAAAGTTAACGCGTTTAATGCATCAAGCAAGCGCTGCTGCATACTAAACTCATGATCGCGATTGCCAATTGCCAACCATAAGCGCTGCGAGCGTAGCCGCAGGTTTTTGTCTTTTTCTGCTATGTGGGTGGTTAAACCGTGTTTTTGTTGCAGCCAGTCTTGCTCAGTTAATTCATCTATATTAGTTAAATACTGGCTAATAAAATGATTATGGCGGTGCAATAGGGTCGTTGCTGCAAACGTGGGCGACTGGATATAAAAAGCCATTCCGGCACGAGTATTAAATGGTGCGTAACCGGCACCCACTAAGTAACCTAACTGTTGGGTGGTGCGCAATTCGTTAAAGTAATCTTGGTTAATTAAGTGGTTTAACGCCATCATAGTCACTTTTTCGGTCACACAGTCGCTTTGCGCTTGATAATAAATCACCATGGCGTTATCGCTACAAGGCAGCGCTAGTTGCTGGCGAGTAACCTGTGCAATTTCAAATAATGGGCGTGTTAAATCATCGATCACCGCGGCGCTTTTTAAGTGCTTAGCGACTTTTTTCTGAAACTCGTAGGCATCATCCTGTTGCCAATTACCGTGTAAAAAAGACTCTACGTGCAGTGCGTTAAAAAACCCTGTTCTAAATTCATTAAACTGCTGAAAGCTGGTGCTCTTTAATGCATTAGCCAGTTCATCGGGCTGCGGATTCCAGGGCATTAATTTAGCCGCTAACACACTAAAAAGCTCGCTTACAGGTTTGTTTTGATTACTATTGCGCCAATGCCTTACCAGTTGCTTTTTATATTCGGCAAAGCGTTTTGAGCAAATTTTAACGTTAAACAGCGCATCAATAAGTTGATCCACTAACTCAAGCTGGCTCGACGATAATCCTGCTGTGTGCAGGGTTAACCCCCCTTGGTGTGAGGTTAAGTGATAACTTAACCCAGCAAGCTCAGCGGGGTAAAATTGCTCCCCCACGCTGTCCATAAATAAATCAGAAAATAGCCGTGTGAGTGCCATGTGTTTTACATCTTTAACGGCGTAATCCGAGTCCATCGCTAAATAAAAATGCCCTTTAACCACTCGAAACGTGTTGTCTTGCTTAAACCAAAAATCAAACCCAGGCTCGGTTACTAACAGTGTGGGCTTGCTTTGAGGAGTGTCGATGGCAAACAACACCACCTCTTTTGTTAAATAAGGGTTGATGGCGGGTAGCTGCATTTCGACCAGCGGGGTGTTTATCGCACTTAATGCGTCAATCCAGCAAGGAGAAAGGTGCTCCACTTTATAGGGCGTGTTGTACCACGCTGCTTTATGTTGCGGTTCAACCCCGGGGTGAATTAGCACTAAGCGCATATTTTGTGGTGTTAACCATTGCATTGCCAGTTCATGGGTGGCGCGTTTAAAGCCTTCCATTAAATAGTCGCCTTGCAAATAGTTAGCTTCATCATAATGCTGCATGTTGATGCTTAAATTACTCACCCAGTCTACTAAGCGAGACTTCTCTTGATTATCAAAGGCAATTTGCAGTAGCTTCTTTTTGTCTTCATAGAGGCGCGGTAACTGCTCAATATTATTATTTATTAAACAGATATATTCGAAGATCATCTCAATGATGTCTTCATAGTACTCAATGCCCTCATCGGTGAGCGCCATACTAATATTAAAGTCTTTGAAGTTACTGCCATTAATGCCACCCCCTGCCGATAGCGCGTTGATCCAGCCTTGCTGCTTCAAAATAGAATACAGCGATCCGGCGCCTTCATAACCCAATAAATGGGCAATAAAGCTGACGGTTTTATGGCGATAAAAATCGTCAATGTTGGGCATTGCAAAGCTCACAATCAGCTTTTGCATATGTTTGTGTGGCTCAATGTGTAGCACTTTACCTAGGTCTTGCGGACGATATAGGGCGGCGCTAATTGCTGCTTTAGCTTGGTTTTTATTACCCTTGATAGCGCTGAAATACTGTGTGACCCAGTGCTGTTGGGTATCGAGGGATTCATTGGCACACAGCACTAAAGTCATCCATTGTGCTTGATAATACTGCTGAAAAAAATCGCTTAGCTCATCGCTAATACAGCGCTCTCTATCGGCTAAGGTTTGTAAATTGCCCACCGAAAATTTCGCAAACGGGTGCGCGGGATTCACGGTTTCTTTATGTACCTGATAAATACGCCGACCATCGTCTTTTATTTTTAGCTTAAACTCAGCGTCAATGGCATTACGCTCTTTTTCTGTTTCTGCGGGGTTTAACAGCGGCGCAATAAAAAAGCGACTAAATTGCTGTAAAGCCGCTGCAAACTCTTGATTGTTAATATCAAAAAAGTAGCAAGTATGCTCAGTTCCGGTCCATGCATTGCTGCTGCCGCCGGCTTGTGAGACAAAGTTATTAAAGCTGCCAGAGTCTGGATAAAGATCAGTGCCTAAAAATAACATATGCTCTAAAAAGTGTGCTAAGCCTTGCCTGTCAACGGGATCATCAAAGTGTCCCGCGTTAACCGCCATCGATGCGGCGGCTTTAGTTGACTCTTTATCTTGCACTAAGAGTACTTTTAGACCATTGTCCAGTGTTATAGCGCGGTAGGCTCTGTTATCATTGCGACTGATATTCAAATGATGCTCCTGAAACTAAACGTTTACTTGTTAACAACAGATGATAGCTTCAGGACAGAAATTACAGCGATAAGGTTACCTGAATATCACGATAGGACTATTTGAGAAAATAAATAGTTTTACGTTATTAATATAGCGGAAGAACGGGCAAATTGGCTACTGTTTTATACTCTTTAATTGGTTGATTTATTATGAAAACAATCTTAATAATGCGCCACGGCGAAGCAACGCCAATGCAGGTCGATGATGCCGCGAGAAAGCTAACGCCAATAGGGCATGCCGAGGCTGAAAAAATGGGGCTTTGGCTTGCCAAACATTATGCACCCGATGCATTGTTAGTTAGTCCTTACGTTCGCGCACAGCAAACGGCGCACGGTGTTGCTAAAAATAATAAATTTAAATTTAACGAAACCAGTAAAGACATTATTCCAGAAGGGAAACCGCAAATAGCGGCAGATTATATCGAAACGTTAATAGCCATGCACCCAGAGTGCGACACTTGGCTAGTGGTGGCTCATATGCCCATAGTGAGCTATTTGGTGGATCAGTTATGCCCAGGCAATATGCCGATTTTTAATACCGGCGGGGTGGCGGTGATCCAGTATGACGAGCATACCCAGCGCAGTGAATATAAAAATATAAATGCGCCTGGCACTGTTTGATATTCCATAACTAAAATAGGATAAAGAATGACAATTGAACGCCTGCAAACCAATGCGCGTATGAGCCGCATTGTAAAACATAACGGCACCGTTTATCTGTGTGGGCAAGTGTGCGCCGATGCCGAACAAGATATTAAACAGCAAACGCAAACCATGCTCGATAAAGTGGCGGTTTTACTTGAAGAAGCTGGCAGCTCAAAAAAGCATCTGCTAAGTGCGACTATCTACATAAAAAGTATGGATTACTTTGCTGATATGAACGCAGTGTGGGATGCGTGGGTACCCGAAGGCCATGCTCCCGCACGTGCCTGTGTGGAAGCTAAAATGGCCCGCGAAGCCTTGCTGGTTGAAGTATCGATTGTGGCTGCCGTTAAGTAATTAGCAGCCAGAGTGTTAAGTTCGCCACGCTTAGACGATAAATACAATTAACTCTTTTGGTCCGTGCGCCCCATAAGCGAGTGTTTGCTGGATGTCGGCCGTTTTAGATGGCCCAGAAATAAGCACTACATTGGTGGGAAGCTTATTGTGCCACTGCTGCTTTTCAAGTAACTCACTAAAAGTAGCATAGAGTGTTTGGCTATCAACGATAACAAAGTGCACCGGTGGCACTAACGATAAAGTACGCGGCTCAGCAATGGTGGGCCACAATACAATTGTGCCCGTTTGCGCAATGGCGCAGCGAGAGCTGGTGATCCCCGCCGCAACCTGATCAAACAACCTCTCTTTATGTTGATTAAAATCAAAGTCATATTTTTCCAGCGTGATCGCGCTGTTAAGCTGCTCAATATCTTTCGTATACTGGCACTGCTCACCATACAATAAATGATTAATATTGCGTTTTTTTAACTCACAATAAAGATGCTCTGCTAACGTTTCGCGGGTCACCTGTATCACTTGCGCATGGTTACCTTTCAACTGCGTAGTAAACTGCGCAAGGGATTGTTGCGGCGTTAACTCTTCATAGCTGACAGCATGCTCTTGCGGCAGTTTATTGTAGTCTACCTGTTGGATCTGTTGTTTCAGCTTATCTAAAATACGACTGCGTGCATTACTCATTTATGGCTCCTTGCTTTAGCCGCTTCACGTTCTTTCACTCGTTGGTGTAATGTTTTTGGCGCTAGTTTTGGCGCCACTCTTGCTTTGGTCCAGGGCCCCAGTTTAGCGGGTAATAAAAACCGTAACCGGGTTGCTAGCCACATGCTCGATTGATACAGCCACGCAGAGCGATGAATCGTTGACCAGACACTCCATATCAGCGCTTCATTCCATTTACGACCACTGCCTTGGCCCCGCATTATATGTGGTTGCTGTGAAGCGGGTTTAACGCTTTCTTGGCGCAAGCGCAGTAATAATTTAGGGATCGGGATTTTAACTGGGCATACATCGCCACATGCGCCACATAATGTGGAAGCATTGGGGTGATGTGTGGCTGCTGCAAGGCCGAGTATATGGGGGGAGACGATTTTACCAATCGGCCCTGGGTACACGGTTCCGTAGGCATGGCCACCTATGCGGGTGTACACCGGGCAATGGTTCATACAGGCACCACAACGAATGCACTGTAACGTTTGGCGCAGCTCTTCATCGCTATACATTTGACTCCGGCCATTATCGAGTAACACTAAATGCACTTCTTCGGGGCCATCTTTTTCACCGGGCTGGCGCGGGTGACTGATCATATTAAAGTAGGTTGAGATCGCTTGGCCGGTTGCACTACGGGTTAATAAGCTCAGTAATGGTGGAATATCGACAAGCTTTTCGACCACTTTTTCTATACCGGTAATGGCAATATGTAAATTAGGCACTGTGGTACACATGCGGCCATTGCCCTCGTTTTCGACTAAGCAAAGCGTGCCTGTTTCGGCAACAGCAAAGTTGACCCCAGTGATACCGACATCGGCATGGCAAAACTTATCGCGCAGTACTTTTCTACCTTGCAGAATAAGTGCATCCACGTCGGTGGTGTGCTCAAAGCCTGCAATATTTTGTTTAAATAAATCGGCAACTTGCTGCTTATTTTGGTGAATCGCTGGCATGATAATATGTGATGGATGCTGCTTGGCAAGTTGCACTATGTACTCACCCATATCCGACTCTAAACACTCAATATTATGCGCTTCGAGGTGATCGTTAAGCGCGGTTTCTTCAGACACCATCGACTTACCTTTAACCACCGTTTTGCCATTTTTATCGGCAATAATCGTGCTAATAATTTCATTGGCTTGGCTGGTGGTTTCGGCCCAATGCACTTTAATACCGTTTTGTGTAAGTTGTTGTTCTAACTGCTCTAACAAAATAGGTAGCTTAACTAAACTGCGTTGTTTTATCAGTTTGCATTGTTCTCGAAGCGTTTCTAGCTCATCAGGATCGCTAAACGCGAGTTTGCGTTTTTCGACTAGGTAATCCATGGCGCCACGAAAATTACTGCGCAGCTCATCGTTTGCTAAGTCGCGTTTAACGTTTTCTTTAAAGGCGCGCGCCGAGGCCGCATATTTACTTTCGTCTTGCGTTTTTTTACGTGGATCATGATGTTTCACACTCATACATCACCTTCTGCACTAGTGCGGCTTAACAGGTAGCTGGCAATATGCTCTCCTTGCAAGGGTGCCTTTTGATGGGCAAGCGCACCATTAATATTCATCATACAGCCCCAGTCAGCACTGACATAACGAACCACATCAGCGGCCAGTAAATTGGCGCTTTTATCAGCCACCATGGCATTTGAAATATCGCCATGTTTTACTGCAAACGTGCCGCCAAAGCCGCAGCACTCACTTTCGTAGTTGTGAGTTATTAACTCGACATTATCGAGCTGAGTTAATAATTTTTTGCCGGTAATATGCACCCCCATTTCACGTCGTGCAGCGCACGAGGTATGCAGTGCCACCCGCTCTTTGGCGCCGTTATCGCTGAGCTTTATATTTAATGCGTGCACTAAAAACTCGGTGAATTCAAAAATACGCTCACAAAACGCATTAATATTTGGCTCATCTTTGAGTAGCTCTTGGTAGTGGTGGCGCATCATGCCGCCACAGGAGCCGGAAATAACCACAATGGGAATATCTAATGAAAAATGTTTTATTTGCTCACGCGCCACCGCTTGGGCTTGTTCGGTATAACCCGAGTTGTATGCGGGTTGACCACAGCAGCTTTGTCCCTGTGGAAAAATAACCTCAATGCCTTGGCGCTCTAAAAACTCAATGGCATCCATACCCGAGTCAGGAAACAGCGTATCGCTGAGGCACGTGCCGAATAAGTAAACCTGCGTTGGGTTTGCGGGGTAATGTCTTAAGTGCTGTGTATTTAACTGGCTCATTGCTAATCCTTGTTATCCTAAGTGGCTTAATGGGTCGGTAATATTAAAGACGTAACTGGCGATTAAACCGATTATTCCCGCAGTGATGACGTAGTAGAGTGTGGGTATGATTGTGCGCTTTATAGTCGCCCCTTCTTGATTGAGCAAGCCCACGGTTGCTGAAGCAGCGACTACATTATGAATGGCTATCATATTACCGGCGGCAGCCCCGATGGCTTGTAGAGCAACCATTAAGGCACCGGAAATAGACAATGCATGGGCTACTTCAAATTGAAACTGACTGAGCATCATATTGCTAACCGTATTTGAGCCAGCGATAAATGCGCCTAAAGCGCCGACCATAGGGGCGAAAAGGGGGTAAATGTCACCAAAAGTTAGGGCTATTAAATTAGCCATTGCTACCGGCATGGCGGCTAAGCCGGCGTCGTTCACCCCAGAGTTTATTAAAATGCGTACCATAGGAATGGTAAAAATTAATACAAACCCTGCACTGAGCAGCACTTTTGAGGCATCCTTCGCGGCATCGGTGATCTCTGCCACTTTCATGTTATGAATAAACAGCGTCAGCAATGAGACACACAATAAAATACCGCCGGGTAAATACAGGGGCGCAATACTGCCGCTAATGCCTGGCTCATTTAAAATGTCGTTAAATTGCAATGAGAATTGATTAAGCAACGCTTTGAAGTCATTCGATAAACGACTCGCTACCAACAATAAAGCGACCAACAAATACGGCAACCATGCTCTAAATAAGGACATGGGGGCTTTGCCTTTTACGGGCGCACTAAACGCAATATTACCCAGCCACGTTGCAGGCCATTGCTCGCGTGGGGCAAAGTCCCATGACTCAGTAGGAATTAAAAACTTCGCTTTAGCGCACGGCACCACGATAGCTAACCCCACCAGAGCACCAATTAAAGATGGGAATTCAGGGCCGATAAAGATCCCCGTTAATGCATAAGGAAGGGTAAACGCAAGCCCCGCAAAAAGAGCAAAAGGCGCCACTTTTAGCCCCTCACGCCAACTGTTATTTTTGCCAAAAAAGCGCGTCATCATACAAATCATTAATAACGGCATTAAGGTGCCGGTAATGGCATGGCCAATGGCAACTTCAGAGGTGATCAGCGCTAAAAATTGCTCCCAGTTACTGTTATTTGCCAGCAATTGTTCACTGAGTAATGCTTTATCTAAGCCATTATTAACGCCAATAATAATCGGCGTACCCACAGCACCAAACGAGACAGGGGTCGATTGGATCATCATACCTATCATAATGGCCGCTAAGGCAGGAAAGCCCATTGCCACCAACAGTGGCGCTGCGATGGCAGCGGGTGTGCCAAAACCTGTTGCGCCCTCAATAAATGAGCCAAATAACCAAGCAATAATAATAACCTGCACGCGTCTATCGGGGCTTATGTCAGCAAAGCCACTGCGAATAGTGGCGATGGCACCAGAATACTGTAAGGTATTGAGCAACATAATGGCGCCAAAAATAATCCACAACACTGAGATGGTCACCAGCATGCCTTGCAGGCTACTGGCTAAAATACGGTTAAATGACATTTCCCAAGCAAAATAGGCGATAGCCATAGTAACTATTAACACCACAGGCATGGCTCGCTTTGCAGGCCACTGCAAAGGGATCAGCAATAATGCAGCCAGTAAGATAGGAGTAAAGGCAAGCAGAGCTTGCAGGTAAATCGACATAAAGTAACCACGCTTAATTTTTATAATCATTTTTATGCCATTACTCTAGTAGTTAATTTATTGTTTATATATAGTCTGTAAATTAATAAATTGTTTCCAAAAAAGGCGTAATTAATGGCTAACGCGCATGAGCTGACATTATTTTCACTGGTGGTTGATGCCCAATCATTTAATAAAGCCGCCGAGCTTGCGGGGATATCGACCCCCGCGCTTTCTAAAAAAATTAGTAAGTTAGAAAAAGATCTCGGGGTACAGTTGTTATACCGAACAACTCGTAGGTTAAGCTTAACCGAAGCGGGCAGTTCGCTTTATCAACATGCAAAATCGATAGAATCACAACTCAGTGACGCATTAAACAGTGTCAGTGCATACCGCGGAGCAATTAGCGGTTCGATTAAAATGACCGTGCCGACTATTTCTGGCGAGCTACTGCTTTCGCAAGTGGTTGGCAAATTTTGTGAAAAGTACCCACATGTGAATGTGGATATGCGACTTGAAAATGACTTTATTGATTTGGTTGATAAACGCATTGATTTAGCCATTCGAACCGGGGTATTAGCAGACTCGAGCTTAATTGCAAAACCGATTATAAACTCACGCTGGGTGGTGTGCTGTGCGCCCAGTTATATCCAAAAGTTTGGTGAACCCCGCAATTTAGACGAACTGAGTCGCCATAACTGCTTAGCCTATACCTATCAAAATAAAGGCGCTCACGAATGGCGTTTTACTCACCAAGGTGAAGAGGTAAGCGTGACCATAAAAGGTAATTTTTCGGCCAATACCGCCCAAGCACTGAGGCAAAATGCGCTATCGGGTTTTGGTATTGTGTATGTGCCACGGTGTTGTGTGTATGAGCACTTAATTAGCGGCGAATTGGTGGCAATTTTAGCTGAATATAAACCCCGAGAGTTAGGGGTGTATGCGGTGTATCCGTATACCCGTCATCAACCAGAAAAAATTAAACTCTTAATAGAGCATATAACAAATGCCTACAACGAGCTTAGTGATTACTTTTAAGCGGCGAAAGCGACCACGGTTAGACAAGGTATTACAGTAAAATACTCAACCAAAAGCTAAAACTAACTGCACTTAATACCGTCGACATCACCACGGCGCTGGCTAAGGTGGCTTGATGCTGCTTTATTTGCTCGGCAATGAGATAGGCATTCACGCCTAAGGGCGAGGCACTTAATAAGATCAGTACATTCAGCAGCCGTGATTCAAGCTCAAAGATAAAACGCCCTAGCAGTAACACCAAACAAGGCAGTAATAGCAACTTAAGTAGCGTGGCAATGGCGGCCGCTTGCCAGTTTTGGCTCATTTTATAAAAGGCCAAATTAGCCCCTAATACAAACAAGGCACAACCAATGGCGGGTTGCGCAAGTAATTCCAGGCCGTTTACTATGTCGTTGGGCAAGGTTACACCACTGGCGTTCACTAACAAGCCGACACTAATGCTGAGTACGACTGGGTTTAATAGCATATTTTTGGCAAATTGCTGCCACGAAAAGGCACGCTTATCGCCTCGCGCACTGAGCAAAAAGGTCAGCGAAAACAGCAGTGCACTATGAAAGGTGATGATCATAAAGACAATACCTATCATATCATCACCAATGGCGGCAATAATAATTGGTAACCCTACCAGTACGGTATTTGAATAACTACTGCCTAAGGCGAATACACTGTGGCGTTGAAATTCGCTGCGCTGCGTAATTAACATGCGGTCGATTAACGCGCCAAGCAAAAAAATAGTTACCACCGCGATATAAAACGTTAAAAAACCCTCTAGGCTCACGCTACTGTGCAAATTGGCTTGCGCCATATTTAATAATAAAAAGGCGGGAATACTAATAAAGAAGGTGAACTTACTTATACCCGCAATATGCTGCTGGGTTAAAAATTGACTTTTGGTGCTAATAAAGCCAGCCGTAACCAAAAAAACCAGCGGGAAGATAATTGAAAAAATAGCCAAAAACAGAGCCTTTAATAGTATTTAGCGCCTAAATTCATCACTTTGCGGTAAATTAATTAAAATTAGCACCGCGCCTTTACCGCCATACTCAAGCGGGGCTTGATGCATTGCAATCACGTCGGGGTGCTGCACTAAATACTGCGGTACTTTATGTTTTAAAATACCACCGCCAATACCGTGCACCACACACGCGCAATAGTAATGTTGCTTTTTACATTCGTGAATTAATCCGGCGAGCTCATCTTTGGCCACTTCTTTATTTAAACCATGTAAGTCGAGGGTTAAATCGGGGATAAAGTCGCCGCGACGTAGCTGTTTAGCTAAATAACGGTCTTGGCCCTGTTGTACATAATTCACTGTGCCATGCGTATCAATATCAGGTACATATTCATCGGAAAAAAAGAATTCTGACTGATGTTGCTTTTTTTGCTGGGCAAATAGCTTAGCTTGTGACATTTTAGGCTTATTAGCAAAGCGGTGAGTGTCTTGTTTAAACACGCGCGCACCACTGATACTTTGACGAAACAAGTCAATGTCATCAGGAGCAAGAGGGCTGTTTGAATCGGAGTATTTTTTCATTACGGCAGTCTAAACAAAAAAACGCTAAAAATCGAGATAAAAGCGACGTTGAAAA
>NZ_JBFJHD010000052.1:0-17711 GCF_041613455.1 Pseudoalteromonas sp.
AGGCTAAGCTGAATATGCGCTGCAGATCACGATTATACTAACTCACTGGCGTTGCGGTGAAAATAAACCGATTTTTTACCAACTCAGCGCCAGTGCCGTTAATAAAAGGACGAAATTTGAGCAAAAAGACGCCACAACCGCTAAATATAACCGCATTACTGCATCAAGTTAGTAAATGCGTGATCTGTGAGCCACAATTACCACTCGGTGCACGCCCAGTAATACAATTTAACCCTCAGGCTCGTATATTAATCGCCGGGCAAGCACCGGGGATTAAAGTGCATCAAACTGGCATTCCATTTAACGATAAAAGTGGTGAGCGCTTAAGGCAGTGGTTAGGGCTTACTGAACCGCAATTTTATGATGCGAGTAACCTTGCTATTTTACCTATGGGTTTTTGCTACCCTGGCAAAGGCAAGTCGGGGGACTTAGCACCGCGAAAAGAATGCGCCCCTGCGTGGCGGGCAGAGCTTTTAGCGGCTTTACCTAATATTCAGCTAACAATCGTGCTAGGTAAGTATGCGCAACACTACCATTTACCGCATACAAAAAAGTTACCACTTACTGAGTTAGTAAAATCGTGGCGTGACTACTGGCCCCACCATTTACCGCTGCCACACCCCAGCCCACGCAATAATAGTTGGCTTAAAAACAACCCTTGGTTTGCACAAGACGTGCTACCCGAATTAAAACAGCGCGTAGCAGAAGTGTTAGCGCTGTGAGCCATGTTTAACTGCAAGTGCTTAACTGCAAGTGCTCAACCAGTCTCTCACTAAACGAAAATGTTGCACGCTGTTAGCTAACTGCCGCTCTGACTGTGTTGCAACAACGCCAATAACTGCTCTTTTGATAACTGTCCGCTGTTACTACTGCCGCTCAGTACTTTGTCGGCAAGTGCTTGTTTATGCTGATGCAGCTGCAATATTTTTTCTTCTATGGTGTGCTGGGCTATTAGGCGATACACAGTCACTGGGCGAGTTTGCCCCAAGCGGTGCGCTCTATCTGAGGCTTGCTGTTCTACGGCGGGGTTCCACCAAGGATCTAAATGCAGCACATAGTCGGCAGCGGTTAAATTAAGCCCCGTTCCTCCGGCTTTTAAGCTAATTAAAAATAGCGGGGCGCCCCCAGCTTGAAAGGTGTCAACCTGTTGCTTACGTTGCTGGCTGCTCATACTGCCATCTAGGTAACAATAGGCTATACCGCGTTGTTGCAAGCGCTGTTCAACCAATTTAAGTACATCAACAAACTGGCTAAAAATAAGCGCTTGGTGATTATTCTCGAGCAGCTCCTGTATAATTGCATCGGCGGTATCAAGCTTACTGGACGGCAGCGTACTGTTGGCTAATAACAGCTGCGGCGCAATACAGGCGCGACGTAACTTGGTTAGCGAGGCCAAAATAGTAATATATTGGCTGTCGTCTTGGCTGGCTTGCTCTAACGCGTTTAACCGCGTGGCTTCGTACAACGCTTGCTCTGGTTCGCTCAGCGAAAATGTGAGGTTTATTTCGGTTTTTTCTGGCAGCTCGCTCAGTACCGTGTGTTTATTACGGCGTAAAATAAACGGCGCAATTAATGTTTTTAGGGTATCCGCCTGTTGCTGATTTTTGTCGGCATTACCAAAGCGCTTTTTAAACTCAGGTAGGCTGTGTAAAAAACCCGGCATTAAAAAGTTAAATAAGCTCCACAACTCACCTAAGTGATTTTCAATAGGCGTGCCCGACAACGCAATTTTAAACTGCCCGTTCAGTGCAAAAGCCGCTTTAGCACGTAAGCTAAGTGGGTTTTTAATCGCTTGCGCCTCATCAAGAACAATATTAGCAAACTGATGAGTCGCTAATTGCTCGCCTATTAAAGGGAGTAAGCCATAACTTACAATGACTAAATCATTTTTGCTGGCGGTGGCAAGTAGCTCATCGGTGGTGGCTGCATTGTCGATGGTTTTAATATTCAGTGTGGGCGTAAAACGTGCAGCCTCAACTTGCCAGTTATGACACACTGATTTTGGGGCCACCACTAAACTCGCCCCAAGGTCACTGCGCATTTGCAATACATTTAATGTTTGTAGAGTTTTACCTAGCCCCATATCGTCGGCTAAACAGGCATTAAGCCCCCAATTCGCTAACTGCATTAACCATTTTACACCCACCACTTGGTAGTCGCGTAATACCCTTGCTAAATGTGCTGGGATCACCGGCTCACTGGGTTGCTTAAATTGCGCTAAACGGCGTTGCCAGTTTTCGCCAAAGTGAGCATCGCCCAACTCTGCCGCACTATGGTACAAGGGCAGTGCACGCGCATTGGCGATACGTAATGAAGCATCGTCGTCTGCTTGCGTTTGCATGCCAGCTAAACGGTTAAGCAAGTTAGTTAAACGCTGATCTAACAATAACGAGTGCTGCCCGTCAAATTCGATAATGCTGCCACGACGCGGCGCTTTGAGTAGGGTTTGCAACGCAAATACTTGGCCACTGGGTAACGATAAAGTGCCATTCACACTGAGCCAGTCTTGTTCGTCATTTAAATTCAGCGACAGGTGTTTGCTGGTCGCAACTTGCATACCTTGGGCGTTGTCGTCCCAGCTCAACACTAAACGTTGGGTTTGCTGTGCGAGTTCTAATTGGCTAATGGCGTTACTAATGTCTTCGGGTAGGTAAAATTGTAACTGATGTTGTTGCGGGGCATGCGCGTGGCTAAACACCTCGCCTAAAGTTGCGAGTAGCTCTGTTAATGCTTGTTTTTCGGCGGCTAAATTACGCTTCACTACTTGGCTGGTACTCGCAGGGTTATCGCTAAGCGCTAAAGTGGTTGCCCCCATTCCAGGCTCAACCCACGGGCCATCAACACCAAAAGGCATAATATAAAAGTTAATATCAACACCCAGCGCGGTTAATTTTATTACGCTGGCAAGCTCGCACAGGCCTTGGCGTACGTTGTTAACCTCGGCAAGTTCGCTACGGTAGCTGCTAATAAAATGCTCTTTTGATAAGGTATGCAATGCCGCTTTTAATTGCGGTAGCTTTTCTTCGGTTAAGTTTTGCGGCTGCTGTGCAAGTAAACGCTGCAATTTGCGTTGTTTGTCATCAACAACAAATACTTGATACTGATTAGCATGGCTGTGAGTAAGTAAAAAGTCGCCATCGAGATCGGTTATTGGCGGCTGCAGTATAAGTTGATAGCAATCGTTAATGTTTTGCCCAATATCAATAACAAATTCGCCTTTGGTAAGGGTAATTGCCTCACCATGCTGATTTTCAAGACCGTTAAAGTTTATTAATGCCTGTAATACCGCGCTCGTTGCTTGTACTTCTTTATAGCCATACCCCGAATGGTTAGCAATCACTTGCACTAAATTAGCATCGGCCTCGCTCAGTAATGACTGATACTGACGGTAGCCGAGTTCATCAATATTAACTTTACGTCCTTTGCTCCACGCGCCTTTGCTATTAATTTTTTGCACTTTAGCGTGGATCAGGGGTAAATCTAAATGCGTTAAGTCGAGCTGCCACACTAAACGTTCGACTTGTTGAGGCGAATCAAGTTGGCTAATTTCATCTAACCAACGCTGCCATTGTGCAGTACGTGTAAAGTGCTGTAATAGCCCTTGCTCGGGCACTGGCGTATCGTTAATTAACCAATGCGTTAATAGCGCACACTGCTGACCGAGCCAATGCTGATGCTGATTACTGTATTCGCCCAGTTGCTTAAGTAATCGCGTATGCTCCCTAAGTTGATTAACTTGTTCATCCGTGGCGTATTTGATTAACGCCAATAATAAACAAAATAGTGGCGCTTGAGCATTCGGGTTTGCCAGTAAGTAATTAAGGTTGTCGAGCCAAAAGCTGAGCTTTAGCCTAGCAACGCTGTCGCAGCTTAATAATAAAAATTCCACCGCTTGGCTACTATGACTTAACGCGCCAAATTGGCGGTCATACCATTTTTTGCAGCTGTTTAATTGCCTTAAATCGGCCTCAGTGCCCTTGGCATATAAACACACACAATACAGTAACCCGCTTATTTCTGCGGGGTAGTTGCCTTTACCAAACTGTTTACGATAGCGAGTTAGCGCGCTTTTGTACTGCATGAGTGCTGTGTCTAAGTGCTCACCCTGTATGGCTGTGTTATTTGCCTGAGTAAATATCGCTAAATCGCGTTCAGACTGCGCTGTTAATAATTCAGCATAGCTAGGTTGCTGCAGTAACGTGGCTACACTTTCATTTAAATAAACACGCGTGTGCGGCGCTACGGCTAAGGTAGTGTGTTGTATTAACCTAGGCCAGCTGTACTCACCGTTTAGGTTAAAAAATTGGCCACGAATAAACAGCGTAATACACAATTGTTGCCATGGCTCGGGTAAGCTCTGCCATAATGCGTTACTGTGAGTTGACTGGGCGAGCAAAGTAATAAAATGGCCGTGTCGCTCTAAATCTTGTTCTTCTAGTGCCAGTGCAGCTGAGGGTTCAATATGCTCTACGCTTGCTATGAGCGTGTAAATAAACATTAATGCTGCATCGCTATAACGGTAGATGCTGGCAATTTGCGTTAATAACGGCTTATTTAAGCTAGAGCAGTGCTGTAATAAATTAACAATAATATATGCTATGGCATCTATCGACAGCTCATAGTTATTGCCATAGGCGGGCTGCCACACTAACGACTGTTGCTCTAATTGTTTAATAATGGTTTTCACTTCGAATAACGAAAATGAATAGCCTGGTTTAAAATGCTGAAATAACCGCTGGGTAAATTGCTGCGGGGAGTTGTTAGTACCGTACGAGGATGAACTTAATAGTAACGCTAATAAAACACAGAGCTGTTTTTGATCGTCTGTCGTGGTAACTGGTACAAAAGTAACTGAGGGCATAACCAAGCAAAATAAAAGACACAATAATTAAGTATACCCTTGCAAGCCTTTTGCTTTCAAACTTACTCCGCGTGTTTGTTGATGATAGCAATGTGGATTTGGGCTTAATTAGGCGCCAATGGTATACTAACGTTTTGTTGTAACTGGTTGAGTCTAATGTTAACTATTTCAAATACCGTAACCATTGATGACTGGGAACTGGAGTTAACGGCCGTACGCTCGCAGGGTGCAGGTGGACAAAACGTTAATAAAGTAGCCAGTGCTATTCACCTTCGTTTTGATATAAACCGTTCTAAATTACCCGACTTTTATAAACAGCGCTTACTGGCGTTAAACGACAGCCGCATTACTAAAGACGGCGTATTGATCATAAAAGCACAGAGCCATCGCACTCAAGAGCTAAATCGTGAAGATGCTTTAAAACGTTTAAAAGACTTGATCATTAGCGCCACCAAAGTAAATAAAGCGCGCAGAGCCACTAAGCCCAGTCGTAATTCGCAGCGTAAACGCATGGATAAAAAAACCAAGCACGGCCAAACAAAAGCACTGCGCGGTAATATCAAGTTGTAATAAACAAAGCGGCTGCAGATAAAGTGCAGCCGCTTTGTTATCGCGGTGTTATAACCGCTAATGGTAGGTATGATGCCGCGTAACGCTAAAGCGATTAAGAAGATGGTGCACCACATAAACAGCAGTTAAACTCAAAATAATAGCGACAGTCACTGAGCTAAAACGATACAAAGCACTGTAAATGAGATCGTGCCCCGGTGCTAAAGACTGGCCAAATAAAATGCCAAACGTCGTTAACACACCAAACCCAACCCCAGTCGTCCCTCCGGTTAAAATGTGATAGCGGCTAAAAATAAACGACAAAATCCACAGCACCATCACCGGAAAGAGTAAAAAGTCACTATGGGTATATAAAAATAACTGCGCAATCACCGCCGCACTACAGCCAATTAACGTACCAATAATACGCTGTACGCTGGCCCCTCCTGCCGCTTTCCAACAAAGCGAAAACAAAATTAAAATAGACGCCGACTGGGCAGAAATAGAATCGCGTAAATCAAGCACCTGAAAAATCACAAACGAGAGCGTTGCCACCACCGAGCACAACAGCACCTCGTGGCGAATACTGTCATTATCTTTTTTAGCTACACTGCGCGGCGGGCGGGCGCTTACATCGGGAAACACACCATGCATTAAAGCGGCCACCACAATAGTAAATACAATGGCTATAGCGTTACTCACAATCAGCGGATAAATACCGCCACTGCCGCTAGCGTAACTGGCAAAATGTAATTGAATCGACAAACTGACCGCGCCCTGCGCACCAAATAAAAAGGCACTACCACTGCTCATTTGATAAAAGAAAATACAAAATGTGGCAAATACAATTAGCACCATCACAAGGTGTAAATGCGAAAATAACCCCTGTATTACAAGCACTATAAAAGCCGCAAACACGGTCGTGGTCAAAAAT
This sequence comes from Pseudoalteromonas sp., assembly GCF_041613455.1. GTDB lineage: Bacteria > Pseudomonadota > Gammaproteobacteria > Enterobacterales > Alteromonadaceae > Pseudoalteromonas. The sequence continues at coordinate 6,345 of NZ_JBFJHD010000052.1, forward strand.
TGGCGCACCACCGATTTATTTAATGTCGGCACTAAGCCTAATAACAACATGGGATACACAGTAAAAAATATTCCATTTGGCCAGTTCATTAGGTTGCTCAAGGCAAACCCTAACGTGCAGCCACCGGCAATCCGCAGTGCTTGGCGCAGGCCATTGGCATTAAGCTGTGGAAGCGGATTACTTAATTCACTCATCTTGCCTCCACTAATAAATATAATGTAACCAACTAATCACACGTATTTGTGAAGCCGCTAACCACTGGCCAATGGTTGATTCTGGTAATAACTGTACCGTCGCTCGCGCACCGCTTTGCATATTAGTGATCAGCTGTTTGTTGTTTATTAGTTGCAAGTGAATGCGTTGCCGCTGCGCGTCGCGAACCCAGCGATTGCTGTTTTCTGTGCTGCTAAGTAAGCCATTTGCACTGAGTTGACCGTCACTGACGCCAGCTTCAAAGCTAATGATTTTGGCGTCGTATACTTCACCAGGACGGCTATCAAACACCACTTTAGCTAAACTGCCAACCCGCATATTCAACAATGACTTTTCTCTAAAGTCAGCAACTAAATCAGCTTTTTTAGCCACCACAGCCAATAGCGGTTTGCCCGTTAGGGCGTAGTCGCCTTCAAGTAATTGTAAATTAGTGACCACCCCATCAGTAAACGCCCGCACTTGGGTATACGACAAATTAAGCTTGGCTTGCGCTAATTGATTCGCCGCATGGCGCAACGCTAAATTATCTTCTCCCGCGGTGCCCCGTGCTAATACTGCTTCGGCTAATTGCGCTTCTAAAGCGGCAACCGTTGATTTACTGGCAGCAAAATTAGCCCGAATGCTTTCCAGCTCTTGCTCCGAAATTGAATTTTGTTTGTAGAGTTTTTCGCCCCTGCTTTTTAATAAACTTTGCTCATGCTGCTTTGCTTTTGCAGCACTAATTTGCGCTTCAAGTGCTTTAATATTGGTATCGAGGCGTTTATTTTGTAGTTTAGCATCAGCCTGTGCCAGTTGCGCTTGTTCTAATGCTAATAAATGGGTGCTTTTATCTATTTCAAATAATATATCACCAGCCTTTACCGGTTGGTTATTACTTACCAATACATTAACGACACGACCACTGGTTTGCGGCGAAATTTGCACAACAGGGTGAAAAACCCGCGCTTGCGGCGTGACCGGTAGCCAAATATCTGCAATAACGTAATAGCAAAATACAAAAATAAATCCTACAAGTGAAAATCGCACATAACGTGCAAACGTTTGATCAGGTGTCATTGTTAGCCTTATTCGTATGTTGTTTTTCTATATACTGCTTGGCGTTTGCTTCCATTTTAACTAAACCATGCGCCATAACATCTAACTGCTCATCGTTCAGCCCAGCATAAAGCTGATTTTTGATGTCGGTTATCAGTGTATTTACATCATTTAATATATGCCGTCCTTGCGCGGTAAAATATATTTTTTTACTGCGTTTGTCGTGTATATCCACTTGGCGCGTGATCAGCATTAGCGCTTCAAGCTGTTTAAGAGTACGGGTTAACGAGGGCATTTCGATGCCTAAACTATGCGCTAATGCTTGCTGAGTGACGCCTTCATTAAGCATATTTATATGCACTAACGCCACCCAACGTGATTGGGTTAAACCGAGTGGTTCAACAGCAATAGTGACCACTTCTCGACATAATCTATGTACTCGGCCCATACTGCCGCACAAGGTTAATGCCAGCGTTTCATGAAATGGGATCTGGTTTGACATAACAACCTTTAATTAGTTAGCAAGCTAAGTAGTTTAGCATTTGTTAGCGTGCTAAGTAAATATATCGCCTGCTACCGAATTTCCCTAGTTACCCTATAACTGTAGCGCAAACAGCTGTATTTGCTGTAAAAGAAATTTAGAATTGAGAATAAATAAGCAGCAAACTAGTCACTGCTTAATAGAGAGTCATCGAGCAAAAAACAAACAAACCGCAACCGAGTTGTTCAGTTGAAAACAGATTTATTAGTTTGGGTGTCTGCTTAATTTATATTATGTGAAGGTATCAGCATGGGCAGCCTAGTAAATGTTGCTCATGCTATTGCAGCGTAAAGCGGTTTTTATTGCACGCAACGGTTAAAAGTTCAGCAAGTTAGCGGGAGAGTATTGGTCGGTTAATACTTTAGTGTCGGCAGGCCAGTCTCTAGCATGTTGAGTAAAATGTAAGTTTTCACTTATAGCGTGAATATCTATGTCATACGGTGCTAACCGAGGAGCAAGTTGTGCAGCACGCTGGCTAATTTGTTGGGCCGTCGGCGGGGTTTTATAGCCGGCTAAAATGATACGGTTAGTGCGGTTTTTAAGGCTCACATTAATAAAGTCGCCAAACACGGCGTAATAGGTGGCCGACTCATGTTGATACAGCTTACTTGACGAAAATGTATTAGCAGCAACAACACCACCATCGGCTAATACACTTTTTAGTTCAGTAAAAAACTCTTTAGTGAGTAAATGCTCCGGAATGTAATCGCCGTTAAACGCATCTAAAATAATCCAATCAAACTGCTGTTTCTTTAATGCCGCGCGCTTAATAAAAATTCGTCCGTCTTGGGCTTTGGCAGTGACTTTATCGCTTTCTTGAAAAGCAAAATAGTTACGAGCAACACTAATAACCGCAGGATCTATTTCTATGTTTGTGATTGTCGCTGCCGGATAAAGCTCACTGATTGTATTAGACAGAGTGCCGCCACCAAGGCCAATAATGAGTACCTTTTTAGGGTTTTCGATCAGCAATAAACTGGCAAAGGTCAGCTTAGTGTAATTAAATACTAAGCGTTTAGGGTCACTGACATACATGCAGCTTTGACTACTTTGGCTGGATTTTTCGTCAAACTTTAAACAGCGTAAGTCACCGTTTTGCTCCACTAAAATATTACGATATAAGGAGCGTTCGCTATGAATCGTGTTTGCCTTGGCTATATGGCTAAACGCTAAAGTGGCAAGTATTAGCTTAAAAATAACGTTACGCATAACACGGCTCCGCAATAATCAGTTTATTAACCACTATAGCTAACAGCCCAAGTAACGCTAATAGTAAAGCAAAGCCAATAATGATGGTGTTTACGTCAAACGCCAGCACCATGTAAAACGAGGTAATAATAGTGCCCAACGCACTGCCGAGGGTACTTACAAAGTATAATCCGCCAGCGACTTGGCCACTGTGGGCGCTGTCGGTAACCAGTAGCCGCACCGAGTAGGGCGAAATCATGCCTAATATAATGGTAGGCACAAAAAACAGCGCGGTCGATGCGACTAACGAGCCATAGCGGCTGTCTTCTATATGGGTAAAAATAAATGCCATAATAGGGTTAGCAAATAACGCGATAGGTAACACCATAATACTGGCCAGTAAGAAAATAGCGCCGTATTTGCTAAGGCTGGGGCGCTTAATCGATAATTTCCCCCCGAGCAAATAACCAAACGACAAGCTGAGCATAAAAACAGTGATAATGCTGCCCCAAATATGCACACTACTGCCAAAAAACGGCGCTAAAATTCGCCCGCCTAATAGCTCTATGCCCATGATGCTAAAGCCGCTACTAAAGGCTAAAAAGTAAATCAGCGCATTGGTTTTATTAAACATTATTATAATTCTTGTAGAGTTATTTTTACTCATCTTAACGTGATGTGGAACAACTGGCTATGCTTTATTTTTGTACTGTAAAGGGCGTTTACAGTGCAGAAAAACCCCATAGCTAAATAAGCTATGGTATTTTTAATTATGCTAATGCGTACAGTGGGTTAGTAAGCGCCGGCGCTATAAATAAGCTCATAGCTGTGGCTATATATTTCTAAAATATTACCAAACGGGTCTTCCATATAAATCATGCGGTAGGGTTTTTCACCTGGGTAGTAGTAGCGTGGCTTCGGCATACGCTTTTTACCGCCAGCGGCAACAATACGTTCAGCTAAGCCCTCAACATCTGGGTCTTGCACACAAAAGTGAAAGATGCCCGTTTTCCAGTATTCAAAGTTATTTTCTGGGTTTTGTTGGTTTTTAAACTCAAAGATTTCGACACCAATGCGATCCCCTGTTGCAAGGTGCGCAATTTTAAATTTTTGCCAATTAGGGCCAAATACATCGGTACACATTTCTCCAATGGGGCTGTTATCTTCTACGATTTCTGTTGGCTCCATTATGGTGTACCAACCCATTACTTTAGTGTAAAACTCAACGGCTTTTTCAACGTTGGGCACTGAAATACCAATATGCGAAAAGCTACGAGGATATGTATGGCTCATAATGTTTTCCTGTTTAACTTAATTAGTTGATGGAGTTAGTTTACGAACCACTATACATTAAGTAAAATTATCATTAATTATATAAATAAGTATATTTTGTAATGATAAATCCTATTTGGTTAAATACGTTTTGCACCTTGGTTGAGGTAAATCACTTTACCCGCACCAGTGAACGGTTATTTATGACACAGTCTGGCGTCAGCCAGCATGTTAAAAAGTTAGAGCAGCAACTAGGCTGTGTATTGCTACAGCGCCACGGCAAGCAGTTTTCACTCACCCCACAAGGACACAATTTATACCAAAAAGGTAGTCAACTGCTCAAAGAGTGGCAGTTTTTAGAGCAGCAACTCAATGATGACTCGCCTTACAGTGGCGAGGTTAAAATTCAGTCTCCGGGCAGTTGTGGGCTCAAGTTTTATAACCAATTACTCGCATTGCAAGCCACGCATAATAGCTTAATTATTGATTACCGCTTTGCCCCTAACCTGAGTGTAGAGCAGGCGGTGCGGATCAGCATGCCGATATTGGCTTTTTAACCCAAGCGCCTTCGCTTAGTGAAATAAGCAGCTATAAAATTGGCGCAGAAAACTTATTACTGGTGACTCCCAAGCAAGTCAACGAGCCAACATGGCAAACGCTTTGTGATCTAGGCTTCATTGCTCACCCCGATGCAAGCCATCATGCTCAACTATTATTAAGCGCAAACTACCCACAGTTTGAGCATATTGAACAAATAAAACGTAGCGGATTTTCTAACCAAATTAGTTTAATACTTGAGCCGGTAAGCTTAGGACTTGGCTTTAGTGTGCTTCCCGCGCATGCGGTAATGGCATTTAATAAGCCGCAGTTAATTAATATTCACTATTTAACTAAGCCCGTTAGTGAGTCTATTTATGTGTGTCATCATCGTAACCGCCCTTTAGCAAAACGCATGCACACAGTGATCAGCACGATTGAGAACGGTTTATAAATTAACTCGCGCATAGCTTAGAGTCGTGCCAACAAGCCTTAGTAAATTATTTTTAAGATTTATTGATAATTAAAGTCCATAATGGTTTTTTGTGATGTTATTGCTTAAGTTTTGAAGTAAAGGAAGGTGAATATGCAAATACAGCAACTGCCAAGTAAAACTTTAACGGGTATAAAGATAAGAACCAGTAATGCCGATGAAATGAACTCAGGCACGGCACAAATAACAGAGCTGTGGGAAAAATTTAGTCATAAACATGGACAAAAACTAACAACAAATAGCAAAGTTTATGGTGTGTACACTAACTACGAAAGTGATGTAAGCGGCGAGTTTGATGTTATTGCCTGTTGCGACGATCTGTCACTCGCCGATAAACACTCAGTAAAAGTAACCACGGTTGCAGGGAGTTATTTAGTGTTTAAAGGGGAGGGCGAAATGCCCGACGCAGTCATCGATTTATGGGGCGAAATTTGGCAATATTTTAGCTCTGACGAGTGCCGCTATACCCGCACTTACAGCAGTGACTACGAATATTATAAAAGTAGCAACCAAATAGAAATAGCCATTGCCGTAAAAGAATAAAAGGCTGTGAGCTAATATAAAAAACGCTAGCATTGCACCCGCTAGCGTTTTTTTATGCCCAGGTTACTAAGCGTACAATTACGCTTGCAGCGCCATAGTGGCCATTTTCATAATGCTGTCAAATGACTTAGCACCGGCAATAAATAAACCGTTATGACAAAAAACAGCATCATCAATACCAATTGCTTGCTGAAACGCTTCATCAGACAAGCCAGCCCAGGCTGTTGGCAGTGACTTTCTGTCTTCAAACGAGCCAGGCTCTACCGGTACGGTTTGTATGATCCACTGTCCAGAGTGCGAAGGGTATACCATGTATAATGCTTGCTCAGAAAGTGCATGCACTGTTTTTTTCCACGGCGTGTATTTTTCTAATACTATGAGCCGGGGATCAGCGGCATCTTCAATGGCTTTAGCCACAATTGCTTTCGCACTAATACCGCCATTAGCGGCCGCAATAAAGCGGGTTAATAACCGCGACGCAAACTCAACAGCCTCGTCAAAACACGCGTCAAAGTTGCTTTCTTCTTGCCAGGTGGGGTTAAACATTGAAATCGTTTGGCTAAGGCTAATACCTTGCGCAACCCCTTCTACGTGACCACAATCAACCGCATCAATGGTCGACACTAAACCGGCATCCAGCGCATTGGCGGTTTCTTGATTACCTTGGCATATCTGTACGCCGTATTTTTGCCAAATTAAGCCAAATGATGAATAAGGAATGCCATTTTCGCGTGCACCGGCCCCGCCACGTTGGTGGTGATCAAAGCGATTCGTCTCTGGGTTATGCTCGCCGCCGACATCGATCACTATATCGGCTTTGCTGATCAACGCCATATCGCGGGTGCGAATAAGTTTAACGTTAGGAAAAATACATTTAAGGGCAGCCACACTAAACACATCATCTGCATGAAAGTTGCCATTGTGAGTTGCTATCGTTAATTCGGTCATTGGTTTGCTATCATTTTCAAAAAAGATAATAAAGTCTCGCTATTTAAACGTTACGGTTTTAAAAAATATAAATTACAGCGCAGATTCTATCTGATGACAGCAAACAAAAACAGCAAACTGTTTCATTCGTATAAAGGTAACCCCGGTTATTTACATATTAGTTACCATAACAAAACGCTGGCAGTGCAAAGCGAAAAACCTTGCATTAAAATTACACATAAACGCCAATTAAATACATAAGTAATGCTTAAACAAACCCTTTTAGAACACTTTAATTTTTATTGTTGCGCTAAACGTTAAATAAACATTCATTTAAAAGCCGATCTCAAAACTAAGGTAAGCAATTGATTAATAACAACAAAGCATACTTTACAGCAAAGCATAGCAACATTTAAATGTTACAAAAACGTGCCATACAAGACCTTTGCCTAATCGTAATTTAAAATTAGCTGTTTTATTCTCCTGCACCACCATTAATTTGCTTTAAATAAAGCCGACTTTTTATTTGAGTGAGCAACTTATGTTGCAGGAGAAGCCATGAAAAACACGCCGCAAGATGCTAAACCATCTGATGCACCACAGGTAGCGGATACTCAAACCGTTACCGATAGCTATAAAAACCTTCACAAGCCAAGTTCCGAATTTAACAGCCGCGACGAGTACCTAGAGCACGAGTTGCAAATTATGCAACCTAAACGCTGGCGTGCAAACTTACCGTTTAGAGACTATAGATTTGAATTTGAAGACACCATTCCAGCTATGGCCGCCACCATAGGTAAAGTGGTGATGGTAGCAGCTATTGCCGCCACGTTTGCCAGCCCTTTAGGATTAAGTGATACCTTTGTTTTAGAGAATGTGCGCTACGAATTACTTATCGTTGCGTTTTTTATTATTTTATTTTCGGGCTTTCTGTTGCCCACCGCTAACTTAGCCGGTACCCATGGGCCATTAATTCCGTTAATCCCCATTGTGGTTGCTGCAGGGGGGCACCCTATGGCATTTGGCCTGCTGATTGCCGCCTTTGGTTTGATTTTAGCCATCAGTAAAGGGGGCAGTTTGTTGGCTAAACTCACCAGCAAAGGCGTGTGTGGCGGGCTGCTGCTGTACTTAGGGTTTATTGGTATAACCTCGCAGGTTAAAAAGCTCTTTGCCTGGGCTGAAGCCATTGATATGACCCATATTGCCTTTATCGTTATTTTTTCCACCATCCTCTTATATGCCATGTTAGAGCATTTTAAAAAGCGCTGGTTAGCGGTACCACTAAGCTGTGTGTTAGGCGGTGTGGTTGCGTTTGCGTTAGGCGCGCCATTTGAGTTTGTTACCGGCCCTGGGCTTCCTAATATGGACCCTATGTACTGGTGGGGCGAAGACACCGGTTGGATGCTTGGGCTACCGACACTTGAAAGCTTTGTGGTAGTGCTGCCCTTTGCTGTACTCGCTGTAGCCATGTGGTCACCCGACTTTTTAGGTCATCAGGTATTTCAAAAAATTAGTTACCCTAAGCGCACCGAAAAAGTACAAATGAATATCGACGATACCATGCTTAGCGCATCGGTAAGACAAACCTTTGGCTCGTTATTAGGCGGCGCTAACTTTGCATCATCGTGGGGGACCTATATTGTACCCGCAGCCATAGCAAAACGTCCCATCCCCGCAGGTGCTATATTAACTGCGTTATTTTGTGTTATTGCTGGCGTATGGGGTTACCCAATGGATTTAGCTATTTGGCAACCTGTGTTGTGTGTAGCGCTAATCGTTGGGGTGTTTATTCCACTGCTCGAAGCTGGCATGGAAATGACCCGCGTCGGTAAAACCACACAGTCAGCGGCAATCGTGGTATTTGCTTCTAGCTTAGTGAATCCTGCATTTGGTTGGTCACTTACCATACTGCTCGATAACTTGGGCCTGATTGGCTGTAAGCAAAGAAGTAAAGAACTTCCTCGCATGAGCCGCTGGATCATTCCACTGGTGATGTTTGTATTACTTACAAGTGTTATGGCTATGGTCGGCATGCTACCTGGCATACCCGCGTTAGTCGCAAGCTTTAGGCATTAATACGCGCTATTAGCTTAACTACACCCACCCACAGAAAGCGCATTTTATATGCGCTTTTTGTATTTTAAATATATTAGTTTTTAGCTGAATGTTTTAACTGGCCGCCAGTTTCATTTTGTTAAGTGTCCTTGGTGAAAACCAAGCTAGCTAAAGACACTCAGGTTACGTTACATTAAATTTATACTAATAATTATCATCGTTTAGTCATGGCGCAATTAAAATCAGCTAGACTGGTTTATGCAATGGATAAAAATAACAATGGCATAGAGTTAGACGCGCGATGTATATTTTTGGCAATACGTTTTATTCTGCTAATCGCTATAATAAAAACAATAACTAATTTATTTCACTAACCGCTTTATTTTTATCTATATTATTTAATGTTACAGGGTAAACCTAAGCTTGGGTTAGCTACATTTAAATTGAGCTGTATAATGAAACGCGTCTGGTTATTCGCTGTGGCTAAATAATAGGAAAGTTAATGAATATTGATGATGAAGTATTAAAAGAAAAACTAGCGAATGCAAAAATTTTAATCGTCGAAGATCAGCCGTTAAATATAATAATACTGCAAAATATATTATCACCTCATTATCAGGTTTGCGCGGTTCACAGTGGTGAAGAAGCACTTGAGCAGTGCAAAACATATACTCCCGACTTAATTATATTAGATATAAAGTTACCAGGTATTGATGGTGTAGAAACCTGCAAAAGACTTAAAAATCTGCCTGCAGTAAAAAATGTTCCCGTGCTGTTTATCACCTCATTTCATCAGCATGAAGAATATTGTTGGCAAGCCGGTGGGGTCGATTTCATTCCTAAACCCATCGCAGAAAATACTGTTTTTAACCGCGTGAAAGCGCACCTGACTATTAAGTTGCAGCGTGATAAATTATTAGAAATGGTGTTTTTAGATAGCTTAAGCCAAATATATAATCGGCGTTATTTTGATTCACATGTTAAAAAAATTGACTTGCATGCCAAAAGAGAAAAAGAAGATTACACACTTATTTTATTAGATATCGACTTCTTTAAACAGTTTAATGATATTTATGGCCACATAACTGCAGACGAAGCGTTAAAAAAGGTAGCTAAAACTATTTCAAATACGCTGAAGCGCCCCAGTGACTTTGTGGCGCGCTTTGGCGGTGAAGAATTTATTGTTGTGTTACCAGGAACTAACATTAAAGGCGGGATCTCGGTAGCTGAAAATATACTTAAAAATATCAATGCGCTTAATATTCCCCATGACTTTTCACCCCTTAAGCACTTAACCGTGAGCGCGGGGCTGGCTACTTTAGAAAACTCACAAGGGCAGGCGAGTGTGCTCCAAGTAGCCGATGATAAGCTGTATAAAGCTAAGCAGTCTGGGCGCAACAAACTAAGCTTTTAAACCACGCTAATCGCTTGTTATTTATAGCACTTTAATAGCGTGTTCACTACATTCAACATAACTGATATACAGCGCCATGGAGTACAAGATCAAACAATGCAGGCGCAATTACCAAACAAGCAAGTAAAGCGCATTAGTCTCGCCTTATAGTTTAGCCTCTTGCCATTTAAGTGATTGCGGCATTACAGGTATAAAATTTTAACGCCAATACCAATTAACACCACGCCGCCTAACATTTCAGCTTTGCTTTCTAGCCAAGTGCCGCTCTTGGCGCCAATCAACACGCCAAACCAGCTAAAAATAGCCGTAGCAGCGCCTATCACTAAACAAGCGAGGAACGGGTTTACATTGAGTAGGGTGAGGGTGAACCCCGCGGCCATGGCATCAATGCTAGTCGCTATAGCCAGTAGTAGCATGATGCGATGCGTGATTTTAGCTATGTCTTGTTCAATGCCATGTTGTAGTGACTCATAAATCATTTTTCCGCCAATAATGAGCAGTAACCCAAAAGCAATCCAATGGGCATAGCTGTCTACCCAACCGAGCACGCCTTTGCCACCAAAATAACCAATTAACGGCATTAAGCCTTGAAATAAACCAAAATACAGCGCCGACATCAGTGCCATATTTTTTACCCGCTTAATGTGCTTTGAGCCTAAGCCAATTGACACCGCAAACGCATCCATACTTAATGCGATAGCTAAAATAACCACCTCTAACATATAAACCCCATAACTCTAAAAAAACAGCCTACTTATATAAGCCGAAAATATTATTACAAATAGTAAAAAGCGCCGCATTATAGCCAACATTTTGGGGTTTGGCTGCCGATAGATTTTAGAACAAAATCAGTACTGCCATTAATAAGTAAAGTAATGTAAACATTATTTACTTAAACAATAGAATAAATAAAATAATCCGCTTTATTACCATTGATGTTACACAAGACTATTTTCTACCTGCTTGCAACGAAAGGGCTTTTAATTAACTTAATTAGGATTATTTATGGGCTTAAAAAACACAGCGACCGACTATGGCGCTATAGCTAAGTGGTTACATTGGACAACGGCGTTACTCTTTTTTGGCGCCTATATTAGTGTATATTATCGCCACTGGTTTACCGAGTATGATACGCCCGCAAACTGGACT
>NZ_JBFJHD010000053.1:0-17367 GCF_041613455.1 Pseudoalteromonas sp.
AAATCCGGGCATACAGGTATCTAAATCGATCACAGCTTTGGCTTTATGTGTTTGCTTACAAAATAGCATATTGTTAATTTTGGTATCGTTATGGCACGGCCTAACGGGAAGCACTGCCGTCACGGCATTGAGTTCATCAATCAGTGTAAATTGTGATAAGCAAAACGCTACTTCAGCTTGGCAACTGGCTAAACGTTGCTGGGAAGCGGTTGCCAACACCGTTTTAAATACCTCTGCACGCATCGCTAAATTATGAAAATTAGCGATGACCGGGTGTAATTGTTCAGCATCAAAATCCGCTAAGGCACGTGCAAACTGGCCAAAGGCACCCGCTGCAATGTGAGCTTGCTGGCTATTTCCAACCACATCTTCACTGTAACTGTTACCAATAAATTCCAGCGCCCGCCATACGCCCTGCTCAGCATTTACTAAGTAATCATTTTCAACCGTCGCTACATGGCGAATTATAGATAAATCATACTCATTAGCTTGCTGCTTCAGCGTTAAGTGCTGCTCAATTAAGCGAGCATTCTTGACCAATAATTCAGGCTCTGGGAACACCTTAGTATTTAGCTTTTGCACTACGAGCGACGTATTAGCCGACGTCAGTAACAAGGTGCAATTGATAAGGCCATTGCCTATAGGTTTGATACTAACGGCTTGTTTGCCTAAGCCAAAACGCTTTGACAAATAAACCGCAAGGGGAGTTAATTGCATCGCTTGTTTACTACCTAAAAATAAATGACTAACCGTAATCGAGTGAGGCTAAAATGACTCTCAGCTGATTAATTATTAAAGTTTACTAAGCCAATCTTTTAGCCATGGCTCGGTAACTGGCCAAGGTTCAAAGTCCTCACAGGCATCAATTTCTAAGCGATGACCGACTGGCTTTGCCTGCAGGTCGCGTAATAATTCATCAAAACTGCGCCCGGCGCCACAAAACGTGTCGCCGTAGCTTCTATCGCCCATCGCCACAATACCAAACGGTTTTGCTGTTAACATGGGAAACGTGCTATTTAACTGATGATATAACCCTGCGAGGTTATCGGGAATATCACCTTGCCCTGTGGTGGAGGTAATAATTAAAATATGCGAAGCACTTTGAATATCACTCACTGTGGGCGCGTTAAACACCTTAGCCGTGTGACCTGCTTGCTCTATGGTAGCCGCAACTTCTTCACTTAAGCGCTCGGCACCGCCGTAAACACTTCCGACAAAAATACTGATCTGTGACATTAATAATCCTTTTCTTCATTTGGCCATCCGAGTTGTTTGCAAATACGCAGCATTGCATCTCCTAGTGGCGCTTTAATTGATATTGGTTCATTGCTATAAGGGTGCATAAAGTTAAGCTCAGTTGCAAATAGCATTAGACGCCTAAGCGCAAAATGTTCCCTAAAAAATTGATTATGTTGGTTATCGCCATGATTCACATCGCCAATTATGGGTAGTGATAAATGCTTTAAATGGCGGCGTATTTGATGTTTACGCCCTGTTTTTGGCCAGCATTCTACCAAGGAGTAACGCACTGTGGGATACTTACCAATGGCAATTGGCAACGCCGCTTGCTGCAGGCAATTAAATTGCGTTTGTGCCGTTTGCGCGGCCTTGTCTTGAGTAGCAAATTTATCGGCGATTTTATCCAGCTCTTCTTTAAGTGGCTTATCTAAAAAGACCGACTCCGGGGCAAAGCCGCGCACTAACGCTAAATAACGTTTGCTAATAGTGCCTGCAATAAATAACTGGTTCATATCGCGAGCCGCTTCAGAGCTCAGCGCAAACAGCAACACTCCCGAGGTGGGTCTATCAAGCCGATGCACAGGAAACACATGCTGCCCTATTTGATCACGCAGCATTTGCATAGCAAATTGCGTTTCGTGCTTATCTAAAAATGAGCGGTGTACTAATAATCCCGAGGGTTTATCTATCGCCACATAATGCGCATCCCGATACAGAATATTTAATTCGCCATACTCAACTGGCTCAGGTCGCTCAGCCATTTGGCTCTCCTAGAAAGGCATCAAGCTCGCTAAGCAGCGCAATGATCTCATCGCTGCCCGTTTTACTACTCAGTACCATTTGCGCCATAGGGGCAATAGCAAAGTTACGTGGCAAGGGTTGCTGCTGCGTAATTAACTGCTGAAACTTTTCAATAAATACAAATTGCAGCCATTGCTCAAATGCCATAGTGTCGTGACAAAATGGCACGCTTGATTGTAATGCCGCAGGCGCAATCGGTTCACTTTGCCACAGTTGGTGCTTTTTTAATAACGCTGTTAGCTGCACTAAATAATGTTGAGTTTGCTGGTACATAACCGCCCTCTTAAAACTAGAGGCTGCAATAATAACACTTGTATAACGGTGTGTGACCTGCCGCGAATAAATTTGTTTAGCATTAACGCGCGTAATTACTGTAGTAGCTTATATTTATTACTCAGTCACTAAATTAACTACCTAGATCACAGCGTGGTTCCCTCCCTCACGGCTATGACGTATAATTGCGGCAATTTTGCAGTATAAACAGTTGAGAAAACCATGAGTGAGCAAATAGCGACGTTAGCAGAGCTTTTAGATAGTGCCGGCACCCAATGGCGTGCTTTTGATATCGGTAGACACATCACTAAACTTGATAAAAAACAATTCTTAGCTATCGAACACGCACAATTGCCCTACCCTTACCCACTCGCTGGGCATGCATGGTTAGCGATTCAATTTTGGGATAGTAAAGCCACAAAAGAACCGTATGTGTGGTTTTTAAAGTTTCCGTTAGATGAGCAAAGTAAACTTGTCAGCGCCAGTCGCGATCATTTCGCCGACATGGTTATTCAAGCATTAGGCACACACATTACCGGCGAGCACGCCGACGGAAAACTTGACAATAACCCCTATGTTTTCACTCCTAATGCCAACAAATTAGCCGCCTTTAATGCCCAGTTAAAGGTACTGCTAAAACAGCCTGCATCACAATATTACCCATACACGCAACTATATTTTAGTGGCAAACTAGGCTTTGAAAATTGGCAAAACGTGGCACTTCAAGGGATTGCCGACTTTGCCATGCGCCTTGATAACGAGTGCAACTTAGCTAATTTACAAGCAGCGTGGCGACAATTACCAGTAGAAGTGCTGCAACCTTTAAGCGCGATGTTAGAGCATGTTGAAATCCCGCTATCTCTTAGCCAGTTACTGCTAGAATATGGCCAAGTGGCGATTAAAAATAACGACATTATTGCTGTAACCGCAGCGCTGCGCTCTCTCTCCAAAGGCCAAGCACACGGCTTAACCGCACAGCTAGTCGATGACGTATTAGCGTCTGCCGTTAATCAAGAAGCCGACGTGCTACTGACCATAGCAGGGCGTTGTTTTAAACAACTTGAAGACCCGCAAAGACTGCATGCTTTTATGGATAAATGTGCTCATCACCAACAAATTACTGAATTGTTTGCCAGTGTTTTTGCCGATTTAGTTGCAATTCCCACTATTCGCCCACACTTATTAGCATTATTACGTACAGAAAATCGTAGCGATACGCTCGCTCGCGCAATTGGAAGGTTATTTTCTTAAATGGCAAGTTTATGGACATTCATACTGATTGGCAGTGTAATTTATCTCTTTTGGTTAAATCGTAAAATTGCAGAAGCCGCTAACCTCCATGCTAAACGTCAAAGTGAGCAATTACAGGTGCAATTAATGAGCGTAGCCTGTAGTAAACGCCGTTTTGGTTTTTTAAAAAATGGCAAGCCGGGGGTGAAAAGTGAATTTATTTTTGAATTTTCGAGCGATGGCGAAAACGCCTATCAAGGCACGTTAATTATGGAAAATGAGTTTTTACAACGGGTGATTATTCCCCCGCATAAAATTTAACGCTCGCTTTTAACTGTAAACCATATAGTGGCCGGAGTGCTGAGTTAATTAAGCAGTAAATTAAAACGAACCAGTGCTAAAAAAACTAAGGCGTAACAAGTGTTACGCCCCAATCGAATCACATCCTGTAGGTATCCGTTACCTGCTAATCCCTATTATCATCCGTTGAACGAGCTAACAACCTTGTAAGCCCTCACGCTGCATCCTGCAACATCCTCTCGCCATCTTGGCGTTCCTACGTAAACTAACGCTCCTGCTACTTCCTGTAGCATCATCCCTGGTTATCCCTGAGTAGCGCCTGCTACTTTCAGCGCTTCCTGCGCTGTCCTTTTCTTCCTTGCATCCGTGTTAAATTGTCCCTTTTGCTTCCTGCAATGCTGCCTAAGTGCGTATCCTTGGCAATCACTCAACCGTTGAGCTATGTCGTCTTGACAAAGTAAAGTTTAGCGCAATGGTCGGGCTGTGCTAGTAACTAACCGCTGAGTATTTACTGTCATATTATTGCCACGTCATAAAAAAGATAAAATTTCAATCAATATCAATACGTTAAGTTTTTACTTTAGTTTTAACCTTGAATTAAAGTGACAATGCGCACAGTGATGTAAGACATCTCTTACGGACAAATGTCCGTAAGTAGATAGCCGCTGCCACGCTTTTATAGCGCCGTGCGCTATTCGCTTGCTTTAAACAACAACTCGCCTTCCACGCGATTAAATGTAAGCTGCTTAAAACTAGTGAAACCTTCGGTTTTAAAAAATGTGGTGTGCTCGCTGCGGGTTACAAAAACAGCCAGACCGGTTGCTTGTGAATTAGAGTTAACTAAGTCATCCAGCCCCCTTAATAAGTAACGACCTAACCCTTGACGATGAAAATGTGGATCAACAGCAATAAATGCTAAAAAGTAATAATTTCCAAGTGGTTGCAGTGCATCGCGAATTGTTTGCTCTTTTTCTATTAGTTGATTTGTTTGTAAGTAGCCCGCACTTAGCATCAGCTTTAAACGCCAATGCCAGTAGCGCTGGGCTGGTAGCTGGCTGTTCGACTCAAACACACACGCCACAGCGTTAAGTTTATCATTGCGATACAAGCCAATAAGTGGCTGGTGTTGTTGCCAAAAACTACTAAGCTCTTCACGTATTAAAGAGCGCAATTTTTTTTCATAGCTTGATTTACTCTCTGCCGTGTAATTAAGCACACTTTGCAGCACCGGATCATCATGATAAGCCTGGTAAATTAAACTGCCTGCAATACTTATGTCTTCTGCAGCTAAATACTGAACGCTAAATGTATCGGCGGGTGTAGTGACTGTCATATTTATTCCTTTTATTCGCCATTGCAATAACTTGCAAACCGTAAAGCCATCGTGGTGCATAATTTTTATACACCTTGCGAATAACTATATACCTAAACTGGCAAAGCGTAAATTCAGCGAGAGTTTAGCTGACTTAAGCTATAGTTCATGTTGAGAATTAATTTTTAATTCATACCAATGGCAATATTGGTATTACTAGGAGCACCATTATGGATACTACTAAGCACACTATAAATACCCTATTTGCACAACTTGGCCTGCCTAATTCTGATGCCGAAATAGACGCCTTTATTGCATCGCATGCAATCGAAGACACCACTTTGCTGCAAGCCGCGCCTTTTTGGGATGAAGCTCAGCAGCATTTTTTAGCAGAGTCTTTAGCCGAAGATGGTGATTGGAGTGAAGTTATTGACGAGCTAGATGTACGCTTACGCCAAACTTATTAATTTTTTCTCGCACATTTTATTATGTGCTGCTTACCGTTTATTGTTACCATAGCCCCGCACGGCCGCTGTATGCGGCGTGCCTACCTTATATTAAAGAGTTGTAAATCTAATGAATGCTGCTGTATTTGATGCCATTAAAGTCCTTCTTGATGAAGGCAAAGTGCCTACTGTGGCACTGACCAAAAGCCGCTTAGTGAAGCCGGTGCCGATGCCCGTTATTATTGCTGCCGTGAGTCAGTATAAAAATAACCCTGATTCAATTTATAACTTTATGAAAAGCCAATCTCAGCCCGATACTAGCGACACTAAAACCACACAGTTAGACCGCATTGAGCAAAAGCTTGATCGGTTACTTGCGCTGCTAGCACAAAAATAAATTTGAGACTCTAAATGTTCGTTGTTGACCTAACCTTTGATTGCTACCTAGACACCACCCTCGAAAAAGCCGAACAAGCGATTAACCGCTTAGTAAATGCACTGCGTTTTAATGGCCAAATAATGGGTGAAGAATTTCCAACCGTGCTAAAAGATGGTTTTTTTATTACCCGGGTTATGTGCCCCACAGAAGATGCAATGCACCCGCTTAATAACAGCCCGTTTGTAAAGCACAGTATAGAGCAATTGCATACCGCAGGATTGTTGGCGCCTAAAGTTAAAATTATTGGCCAAGACATTCACTCAAATGGCGCCGATAGCTGCGCCGAACCATCCAGTTATATTTTATATACCACCTATGTGCACACCTGTAGTCCATTATATTGCGGCGATGATTTTTTACCGGTGCCGTTATTTACTATCCCTGCGATTGCCAATGGCGACTATAAAACCCTGATAAAATGGCAAGAAGATTGGCAAGCGTGTGACCAAATTCAAATTAATGGTGCGACCCGCTGTGAATTTGCCGCACTAGAAGAAATATCCAGTATAAAAAGCGATTTATACCGCCGTGGACAAGATATTAGTAAACGCATCAGTTTTTTAACTAAAAAACCGGTTTACTACTATTTATACCGAGTGGGTGGCGTTGACAAAGCCTCAGAACTTGAGCGCAAATGCCCAAGCTGTGACGGTGACTGGAAATTAGCTACACCGTGGTTTGGTTTATTTGATTTTAGGTGTGAGCCATGCGGCTTAGTGTCGAACGTATCATGGGACTTTCAATAGACTTATCGTTACAAGTGATCAGCTCACAGTAAAGCGATGCGCTGATCACTTGCGTTAATTACACTTCAAGCGCCATTAAAAACTGTTCAATATTGCCAGCCAATACATGATGTGGCTTTTTACCAACGTACTCTAAACACACTTCGCCTGTAGCTAATAGCACCGTCACTAACAAGTCATCTTGCGCTGTTAAGCCAATAAATACCGTTTCGGGCTGTTTCAGCTTGCGTTTCATTAAAATATGACCGGTTATATTTTGTTGGAGCAAATCAAAATCATCGTTATTCCATACTTGCAATAACTCAACCTGATGGCCGTCAATTTGCGCTAAAATATTACCAGCAAACATATGCCCGTAAAACTCGTTGAGTTCGGTTGAAAAATCAAGCTCTAGTGCATTAGCTAACTGAGTCAACGAGCCTGTCGGCTGGCGCACCACAGCTTGCCATTGAATATATCCTTGCTGATCAACCTCACCGACTTCGCAAGGGCTTGGCCACTGCTCATCATGAACAATTAACGGGGATTTTTGCGTATTTTTTTTCGTTTTTTCACTAAACCTGGCGTGCAGATCGACGAGTTGTAATGCAACAGACATACTATGAAACTCATTTAAATTAGCTATAATGCCGCCATTGTAACTATTTAAGGGCAAACATGACAGATTACATCAATTCTCCCGATCTAAAAGGCAGTGTATTGGGTCAATCTACTGACTATATAGATCAATACACCCCAAGCTTGCTTTTTCCCATTGCTCGTAAGCTAAACCGTGATGCTTTAAATATTGACGGATCCGCTTTGCCATTTAAAGGGCAAGACATTTGGACTGGTTACGAGTTGTCGTGGCTCAACGCAAAAGGTAAACCACAAGTGGCCGTTGCTTTATTTACTTTTTCTTGCCAAAGCAGTCACTTAATAGAGTCTAAATCATTTAAGTTATACCTAAATAGTTTTAATCAAACCCGTTTCAATAGCCGTGATGAGGTGCAACAGCATTTAATCACCGATTTAACCGCTGCGGTTAACAGCCCTGTTGAGGTCACTTTATTTAGTGGCGATGATTATAACTGCTTGCCAAGCACCCCCTTACCCGGTGAGTGTATCGATGATTTAGACATTGAAATTGATAACTATAATATTGATGCCAATTCGCTTAAATCTGTTAATGATAAAGTAGTAACCGAAACCCTGCATAGCCACTTACTGAAATCAAACTGTTTGATCACCTCACAACCCGATTGGGCCAGTATTATTATTAAATATACCGGTGAGCAAATTTGCCGTGAATCGTTATTGCGTTACCTGATTTCATTTAGAACCCATAATGAGTTTCATGAGCAATGCGTAGAGCGCATTTATAGCGACTTAACCACACAGCTTAACATTAAAGATTTAGAGGTTTATGCACGCTACACTCGCCGCGGTGGGCTGGATATTAACCCCTATCGTTCAACGCACAATGACGCGCCGCCATTCACGGTTAAAATTAACCGCCAATAGTAGTTGTAAGTGATTAAAAAAGGAGCCCGTAGGCTCCTTTTTCATTTACATCACTAATTTACGCGCTGAGTAGGAATGGCCATGGCACACACATCAATATAATGAGCTGAATGTACAAACCAGGCTGCGGTGCGGTTTTTTCTCGCCTTTATTAACTGTTTAAATGGTAAAGAGTTTGTTTTCATAACCTTAAACATCGTTGTATCTACAGCGTGGATATCGGCTAATACCTGCATATCAGTAATAGGGTTAAAGGCTTCACCCGGTGAGGACGTGCGCTGTAGACGGTTAAAGTGCTCCATTCCTGCAAGCACTCGACCAAATACGCTAATATTTTTATCAAGGTAACGCGGGGCGTGGCCTAAGGTGACAAAAAACTCGGTACCACCACTGTTTATGTCATTATTACGCGCCATAGCAAAAACCCCATTACAGTGTACTTGCCAGGTTTGCGTGTGTGCCGAGTTTTGTGCCACCGCAAAGCCATTTAAAAACCCCGTTACGGCAGCGTAACCATCGGCTGCAACTTCAGTAATGGCTAATGGCTCAGGCGTGGTTAAATAAAATTCGGCAGGCACTGACTTACTGGCTGTTTTAATTGCCTTGCTGGCACTGCTATCGCCACCTTGTGCCACAAACCCTTCGACAAAACGATACACATTCGTGCCTTGATAAAACCCTTCACGCGCGAGCTTTTTTATATTTTCAACATGTAAAGGGGCAAGCTGTGGGTTTAATTCGATATAAGCCGCGCCTGTTGGTAGGGTGATCTTTAATACATTGTTGGCATCCACTGTACGCCAGTCACTATCAGCAGCATTAGCTATTATTTCGCTGGCAGTTAGCGTTTTTTCTGGCGCTAGCTCAGCTTCGACTGCAGCACCTTGATGCTGCACCGCGACACACCCGTTGAGCAGCACAACCGCCGCAGTGACCATTACTTTATTCATTGTGTTCACCTTATTATTTTTATTATCGTATTAACTACTGTTAAGGCTTAGTCCCAATCAAATTTATAGAGAATATCTACACTTTGATTGAGGCCACTGGTTACTTCTATATATAACTGAGAAAGCAATTGATAGCGCATAGCCACTTCACTTAACGAGTCAAATATCCCCACGCTGTAGCGTACTTGCAAACTGGGCGCCACATAACCTGATATTTCTACTTTGGTTTGTTCACCACTGCCTTTAGAAGTAAAGCTAACATCTGACAACCCAAAGGTTTCACCCACTTTAGACACAAAGCCTTCACTGCGGCTCACTCCCTGAGATAGCAGCAGTTGCGTGAGCATTGCATCAGTTGAACTATCGCCCTCGCCTAATGGCTGGCCATTGAGTAAATACGCTAAAGCTTGCGCTTGATCCATAGCAGGCTCTGAAAATATTTTAAGCCTTGGCTGCTCTATTGTCCCGGTTAATGTAACTCCAGCAATCACCCCATTGGCGGTGTTTTGCGGGTTACGAATTGCCTTTATATTTAAGTAAGGCTGCTCTATTGAACCACTAAAGCCTATTTTTCCGGTTCGAATGATAAGGTCTTGGCCAAACGCCAAATAGGTGCCATTAATTAGTTTCAGCTCGCCCGTGGCAATGATCGGCTCCCCTTGGCTCATCTTTATTGCCAAATCACCGATTACATTCGACTCCAGTCCAAACGATGCCACTTTTACATCATCTTTTACCAGTAGTTTTAAGTCTATATCGTAGTCAAAAGGCACTTTTTTAGTTGCTGTGGTTTTTTGGTCAACAATTATTTCATCATCACTTACTTGCACGGCGCCTTCAGGCAGCTCTTCTATTTCAATGCGGCCATAGGGCACAACCACTTCGCCAACTAATTTAAATGCGCTATTAGCTAGGCCCAGTGTGAGATTAGGAGATACTTTAAACACCACGCCTTGCTGGGCGCGTACATAAAATTGCTCACCCACTATCGCCACATTTACCGCGGGCTGCTCACCTTGCCAATCCACATCGCCATTTATGTTTATTTTACCACCTTGAGGATCATGCAAGTTACCTTTAATGGTGGCCGTTGCTTTATTAAATAAAATATTAATATGTGACTTTTCAAGCGCTATGGGTAACTGCTCACCTTGCAAATTAATATCATCAACATTTATTTCACCTTCAAGTTGTGGCTCTTTTAACGTGCCTGCCAAGCGTAATTTACCGCGAATTTCGCCATTGAGTTGCTCAAACGTTTCTAAAAATGGTTGAATATTAGAAAACAGTATTTTATCTATCGTGACATTGCCGCTTAGTTGCTGGCTTTGTTGTATGTCATCAACATTGATTTGCGTGGTGATATTACCTAGCACACTCGAGTCAAGACTCGCCGTTAACTCACCTACTTGAGAATCTGAAAAGGCACGCATAGTCAGGGCTTCTATCGGTAACCGATAACTATCTTCTTCCGCACTATATTTAGCGATTAAGTTATTTGAAGATAAAGAAGCACGTAATGTTTTCAGTGCACCGGCGTGCCAATTGGCCACAAACTCGCCACTTAACGCGCCTTCAGCCCCCATGTTCTCGGGTAAGAGATGGCTGAGCTCTGTTAATGCTAAATTGTTTAATTTAGCATTGAGTTGCCCTAACTGTTTGCTTTGCGACAACGTGTCGATACACAATTCACTCTGTTCAGAGTGCCAACAATGCTTAGCAACATCAAAGTCGCCGGTTTGCGTGTTAACCTTAAGCGCCACCTTTTTACTATTATTAAAGCGTAATGTTTTATCGCTTAGCAAAACATGCGTAATTTCCCCCTGCCAAACCGCATTACTCATGTGGCCATTGATTTCAAGCTCCACAGCACCACGCTCGGCATCCACTGCCGCGCTTACTCGATGATCCGTTTTATCGCCCGTTGCATCTAAGGTTATATTATTAATTTGTTGCTCAGCCACTAACGCCGAGCCTACGTTGACGCTAATATCTGTTTGCCAGTCAGTTGCGGTATTGACGGTTCCTTTGATTGCGAGCTTATTGATCTCTATTTCGTCATAGATAAAACGTTCCAACATTAGCGCTAAATCGAGTGACGGTGTAAGTCGCTCGCCACGTACTTTTAAATTGGCTTTACCGTTAGCAATAAACGGCATATTTGCTTTTTCATCACTGTTTAAAGTTAGCTTGCCATCTAGCTGCCAGTGTTTATCTACCTCGCCACTGAGTGCCAACTTATTTACACCGCTGCTTAAATAAAGGCTGTCGATAGTGGCTTTAAAGGTATTATCAAGCCTGAAGTTTGCTGCCATTTTTAACGGTACTTTATTGAGTGTCCCAGTGAGCATGGTATCTGTCATTTGTAGCTGCCACTGGTCACTTTTCGCGGTAAATTCCCCTTTAAACTGCCCAGAAATATCACTGGTCACACTATCGGTAACATACTGCGCCTTTAAGTGCGCCAGGGTGCCTGTAAAGTCAGCTTTAAGCCCTTGTTGCCAGTCAACCTTTGCGCTAACGTTTGCGGTGCTATCGTGTGCATTAATATGTAATGTGGTTAACTGTGCCTGTGAAAGACTGCCAGTTAATTGTGTTTTTAAGTCAACCGCTGGGTAAGCGCCTAACTGACTGTTGGCTGTTAAGCTAAGCTGGTAGTCATCGGCATGCCCTTGGGCAGTTAAGTTGACGTCTCGCAGCTTTAATTGATCTGCTTCAGCGTCAATAATCCACTGTTTAATGTTGCCATTAAGAGTAAACGGATAATTGCGTTGTTTCAGGTTGGCATTGGCTGTTAAGGTGAGTGGGAATTGCCCGCGGGTTTCAACGTCAAGGGTAAAATCCGCTAAATTGCCACTGGCCGATAACATAGCTTGATGCGCGCTGCTGGCGAGCTCTATTTTTGCGGTGAGTGGCATATTACCCGCTATTTCAGCGTTAAGTTGGGTATTTAATTGCCATTGCTGGTAACTCGCCGTGAGCGTATCTACCTTGAGAGTACTGTCTGTTAAGCGCATTTGCAGGGCAATGTTGGCTATGGTGTGTTGTTGCTCTGCTTGGTTTAGTGTTAGTTGCGTAATTAAAAATTGCTCAATACTGAGATCTAACGGGGTGCTAAATTCAATGTTTGGTAGCGCGGGTAATTGCGTAATGGCAGGCGCTGCAGATTGCTGGCTTTGCGCGGGCTCTTTAAGGCTAACCTCAGCATTGGCAATATCAAGGCGCTTAACAACCAGCTCAGAGCCCACCGCTTTGGCTGCAAGATGAAAATTATTTACCATCACATCGGCACTCGCATGCTGCAGCGTAAACTCATTGACGGCAACATTTTTTATCGCAATGTTAAACGGTAAACTAATTTTATCCAGTGCTTCGCTCGGTGCTTCTGCAGCTTGTTCAGCCGCTTGCGGCAAAGTTAATGCGATTGATTTTGCGCTTACATTCTCAATACACAAGCCATCGCATTGCCACCAAAATAAATTAATCTTCAGTTGCTGTGCATTAAACACTAAGCCATTGGCGTTATAACGTAGGTTAAATGCATCGTTATATAAAAAACGGCCATTTTTTATCTCGATATTTAAACCATCAACCAGTTTATTGGCACTGTAGGCGATAAACTGGTTTCCGGGGGCGGTAAATAATAGGCAAAATAACGCAATTAATACGGTTACTAAGACAGCGCTCACACTGGCGGTTATTTTTTTAACTATGGTCATTAAATTTCTGGCCCTATGGTAATGCTTAAACGGGTACTCTTACTTGCTTTGGTTAACCCCCACGCATGGTCGATTCTTACCGGACCTACAGGTGTTAAATAACGAAAGCCAAAACCGGCACCGACTTCTAATGAGTCCGAAAAATCATTGGTGGCGGTACCTGTATCTACAAACAGTGCCGCCCGCCATTTTGGGGCAAATTGATAGTTATACTCCGCCGTGCCCGAAATTAAATACTTACCCCCAATGCGCTGGCCTTCGTCGTTTTCTGGTGAAATTGATTGATAGGCAAAACCACGCACGCTTTGATCGCCCCCCGCAAAAAAGCGTAGTGAATAAGGTACATTCGCTATATTATCAACCAACATAGCGCCTAAATTTGCTTTTAAAAATACTAAATGGCGGTCTAAATAGGTTCGTAGCCACGCATGTTGTAATTGCACTCTTATCAAGTTAGTGCTCGAAAGTACATCCTCAACGCCAAACTCCGCAGACACTAACCACTGCTCGCCCCAATACGGCGTGGTGCCACCTTTAGACTTTTTGCGGGCATAGCTAATACCTGGCATTAACATTTCGGTGCTTTGCTCTTCCTCGTCGCCAATGCGATAGGTTTCATGATCGCGACGAATAAAGGCTGTACGCACCCAGTTATTTTCGGTGAGCCACTGGCGCTGCACTTGCCCGGTAAGTATTTCACTGTAGATATCATTTGAAAGCTTATCTTCTAGTTTATAGCCTACCGTAAAACGCCATAAGTCATCGTTAGGGTCGTCCTCTGGTATAGTGTAAGACATTGAAATATCTTGCTGTCGCTCAGACACATTTAAGTTGCTTTCTAAATAATGGCCGTCTTCGGTGATCCACGGCTTACTCCATTTAAAACGCACCTTAGGGCCTAAATCGGTACTAAAGCCACCGCCTATTTCGAAACTATTAGCCGGCTTATGCAGTACATCCACTTTGATAGGGACTCGGCTATTTTTGCGCTCAGTAATATCAGCGTAAACTCTGACACTGGTAAAGTACGGGGTACTTGATAAATCGAGGTTATAATCGGCTATGTAGCTTGACTTGTATGCTTGCCCGAGGGTAAAAGGCGCCAAAGAGCGAATGTATTTTTCGGCCGGTGTATCGTTAGCAATGATAATCTCGCCAAACTGGTAGCGTATGCCTGTGTCTATCACAAAGGTAATGGTTGCGCTGTGCTTTTGCAGCGACACTGCCAGTTTACGCGTAGGCCATTTAGCATCAAAGTAGCCAAGCTCTAACAGCATTGACTCTATTTTTTTATGGGCGCTATCGTACCGGCCATGATGAATAATATCGCCTTGCTTTAACTCAATATTGTTAATTACCGCAAGCAAGGTATCATCATCTTTTCCTGGCCCGTTAACGGTAATATTAACTGCTTCTATGCGAGTAGCTGGGCCACGGTCAATTTTTACAATTAATTCGCTATCTTCTTTATCAAATTCAATCGCTACTTTTGGGTTGTAATAGCCTAACGCTTTAACACTGTTTTCAACCTGTTTTTTTGCATAGCGACGCAGGGTACGGCTTGGTTTATCGCCAATAAGCTGCTTTAAATAAAGCGCAACATTATTTTCTAAATCGCCACTGATGCCTTTTATTTGGTAATCTTTGATAATCTCTTGAGCTGCGAAAGCCGAAATGCTCAGCAAAATAAAAAACACACCCATGTAACGTAAAAACTGATTGAACAAGTAAATATCCTTACTTTTAATTGTTAAAATGCAATGACCTAGCAGCATCCATATTAGCATAGCTAAAATGAGCCGAATATTAACTTAATACCCCTATGGCTAAATCAATAAACCATTATTATATGAAAATTAGTACGCCAAATGCGGTTATTTTAGTTACAATAGGCCAACAAGTACCGATTTATTTAAATGAGTTATTTAATGCAATTCCCGAATGATGATAATGGCCAGCTACTAACTGAAATTGCCGCAGCTGGTGTTGATTTAAGTATAATGCACCAAGTCGATTTTTATATTTTATTTGAGCAACAAAACGACGCGCAAAAATTTGTCAGCGAAATTGAAGCCGACTCGCTAGTACAAAGTGCTGCGCTTGAAAAATGTAAAGACACCGGTGTTTGGGAAGTCGTTGCACACGTAAAAATGGTGCCGGAGCACACCCTATTAGGTCAAGCCGAGCAGTACATCGAAAGCATAGCGAATAACTTTAACGGCTACGGCGATGGTTGGGGATTAATGGACGCCGAAGACGCATAAACTATTCACAGTCTACCTGCTATAACAAATCAGTTAGCCTTATCGGTATAACTGATTTGCCTTTCTAAAACTGCCTTTATAATCAAATAGTTTATCGGCCACTTTCCAGCCATATTTTTTACTTTTACGTGCAATAACAAAGTCAGGCGCAACTAAATCAAGCTCAGCACTAAGCACTTGCGTTGCCGTTTTAAAATACTGCGGTGCCTGCCCTTGCCCTACGCGCTTGCCAAATTGCTGATTGAAAATATACTGAGCTGCGGAGTTTGCCAAGTTGTACACTTCATCGCAACTTGCCCCATCTTCATCAAAGTAAGTTATTTTTATCATTTCATTTTTAATTTGCGTAACACGCAAGCCGCTGCATCGCAGCACTAAAGCATCTTTTAAATTCAATGCATTACGCAGTTTATCATCGGGGTCGGCCATCACTGCGCTGCACTCATGGCACTTGCGAGCGGCAATATCGTTTTGCGCGCCACATTGCTCACACTCTTTAAATCGAAAACGGTAATCGCATTGGACTTTGTGGCCTGCATCATCTTCTAATACACCTTTGCAGCGTCTGCCAAAATGCTCAATCACCTTACCGGCAGCATCTGTTTTGCCCCAAAATATATTAGCAAAGCCACACCCCGGACACAGCACTTGCACCGGTTCATTGTCGCTATCGCCTTTTTTATCGCCTACTTCGGGGTGAAACAAATTAAAGCCGTTTCCGGCGTAATCTATCACTAAACAATCATGTTTATTGTCAGCAAGCCGAAGCCCACGGCCCACTATTTGTTGGTATAAGCTCACCGATTCTGTGGGCCGTAAAATAGCGATAAAGTCGACATGAGGCGCATCGAACCCGGTGGTCAGTACCGATATATTAACCAAGTACTTTAGTTGCTTCGCTTTAAACTGCTGAATTATTTTGTCGCGTTCACGGTTAACGGTATCGCCAGTGATAAGCGCACTTTGCTCGCGCGGTAAATAGCTCATGATCTCTTGGGCATGCATCACGGTCGCCGCAAAAATCATCACCCCTTGGCGAGTGTCACTGTATTGAATAACTTGTTGTAAAATAGCCTGAGTGGCTCGAGTGTTACCTTTTAGCAGCGCATTCATATCTTCGTTGCTATATTGACCAAACGCATTTGTCGATAATGCAGAAAAATCGTAATGGCTGATCGCGGCATCCACCTCATTTGGTGGCGTTAGGTAGTTATGTTTGATCATGTAGCGCAGCGGTAATTCATAAATACAGCTGCTAAATGGACTATCGTTATTACCCCGCACAAAACCATGGTAATGATACTGATAAATCCAGCCCATGCCCATTCGATACGGCGTTGCGGTAAGCCCCAACACTTTAAGTGCGGGGTTATGTGCTTTAAGGGCGTTAATCACTTTGCCGTACTGACTTTTTTTATCACCATTTACGCGGTGACATTCATCAATAATGAGTAACGAGTAATGCTCACTCAGTTTATCAAGGTTACGCGATAGTGACTGCACACTGGCAAAGGTAACCTGATGATTTAACGATTTCTCTTTCAGCCCAGCTGAAAATATGCTCGCCTCAAGCCCAAAACTTTTATATTTTTGTGAGTTTTGTTCAACCAATTCTTTAACGTGTGCCAATACCAAAATTTTTTGTTTAGCAATACGTGCCAATTCAGCAATGACCAAGCTTTTACCCGCCCCCGTAGGCAGCACAATAACAGCAGGTTCGTCGCTTTTTCTAAAATGTAAAACGGTGCGTTCAACCGCCTCGATCTGATAAGGTCTGAGTGTGTAGGTCATGAAAAATTAATTAGCTTGAGTTTAACTGTAATAGTAACAAATAACTGTTAGCTTCTCTTTTAATACATTTATATATTCACTCACTTTATCATTCGCATAAAATGGTAACTTTCCAACAAAACAAATCGTTATCAATACAAAATTCGTCTATTGTGATTTGGTTTGAACTTATGCCTGAACTGAGTAACTTACTGCGTATGTCACTTTCATCAAAAGCCACAGATAGCTGATCGTCTAACCTCTCTATTTGATAGTATATACCCGCTTTTAAACTAGTTAGTTTTGCTAGACTGTGCATATTTACGTTTACCATCACCTTCGATATCTTCGACACAACATCTAAAAACCAGACTT
>NZ_JBFJHD010000054.1:0-17154 GCF_041613455.1 Pseudoalteromonas sp.
AAGTGATATATTAGCGGCAAACTTATCTTGCTGCTCTAAACGCTCTAATAAACGCGCTCCCCAGCCACTGTTTAAAATCTGTTTTTCGCGACCATACATCCACGCGGCTTGTTGATTATTGTGCGAAAATAAATGCTCCGGCAGTGGCACTGCGTTATTTTTATAATCGTCAAGCGTGGTTGGTGCAAGCAAAGTTCCCACTCCGCCAACAAAGGCCAAGTTAGCAGAATCAAACACACTTTGCATGGCTGCAAGCGATGGATGCAGCCCTACACCACCTGCAAACGAAGACTGTGTATTTAACGCTATCGGTGACGCGACGGCCAAGTTTTGCCGACTTTGCTCGTAAAGCTTACGCTGCTCGCCCTCTAAAGGCACCAGCATGTTCAATGAATCATTACCACCGTATAAGAAGATACACACTAGGGCTTTATAATCCCCTAATTCTACAGCGTTCGTTGCGCCGGTTAATGCTTGTAGTTGTAAACTGGTTAACGCCGCTGCCGACACACCTCCTTTTAAACATAGCGACAAAAACTGCCTTCTATTTAAGCTCATTATATCTCTCCTAATACTGCAAATTAAATTCAGGTGAAATAGCGATCATATATAGCAAATACGATACACGCTGACGGATTTGGTTATCATTAAAGTGGGCATCTAAATCTACTAATGCCTGGCGGGTCGCGCTGCTCATTGAGCCTGCAAAATACAACACGTTGTACTGATCGAGTAACGAATGTATGCCCTTATCCTTTAGGTGGTTCATATCGTTTATGATAAAAACATATATCAAATTAGGAACTAACGAGCTTTTCCCCTCTGCAGCACTCCACATTAAGTCGGAGTAATGCTTATTCATTACGCCTATTATGGTAGAGTCGTTCGCTATTTGTAACTCAGGCGCAACTAAGCCTTCATTACGTAAATACACAGGTTGGTAGTCGGGTCGAAAAAAGTTAAATACCGAAGGCGACTTCATTGGCCCCTGTCCGTAGGTGTTATATAACCCCCAGGTGTTGTAATAACCTTCTTCTGATTTGGCATCTAAATTACGCCAAAATTGTATGGTTGTTAGCAGCGGCTCTTTAATCTTGCCTTGATACTGCAAAACATGGCCATAGTGGCGCGCTTCGTCATCTAAATAAATTGCTTTAATAACCGCAGCTAAATCACCGCGCACCCCAGCGCCGTTATCATTAAAAACGCTCGCAACTCGCTCTACATATTGCGCCGTGGGATTTGAAGTAATTAATCGCTGTATTAACTGCTTACTGATAAATGGCGCCACATTATTGTGGTTAAATAAATTATCGAGTGCTATTTGCAGGGTTTCTTCTGGGCCGTATCCTGCTGGTATGAGCTCCCCATTTAACAGTCTTTTTTCTTTACTCGAGTGGTAGTCACTAAACGCTTTCATCGGCTGAATAAAATTACGGGTTTTTTGCTTAAATGTTTCACTATCAGCAAATGTCCATCCAGTGAATACGCGCGCAAACCCTTCTATTTCAGACTGCCCGTAAGTGGCAATAGTATTACCTTGTGCGTCCAACTTTGGCGTGCCATCGAGGTTTAGCTCCTCTAAGCCAATAGTAAAAAGTTGCATTACTTCGCGGGCATAGTTTTCATCGGGACGAATGTTAAGTTCATCGTTGGCTTTTTCATTGCCTAAGTGGCTTAAAAAAGTGCCCATAATGGGCGACAGTGTTACATCTTCAAGTAGCTCTCTAAAGTTACCAAAAGCATGCTTAAGCAATAAGTCATAGTACGTAATCATTCCTTCTGGCTGATTACCAACATTACTACTTGCATCCGACACCACAAATATCTGACTCAACGCAAAGGCGACGCGCTGACGAAGCTGATCGTCACTATGTAACACTCCTTTCCACCACGCATCAATACGATTGATATATTGAAACTTATTTTCACCCGGGCTTTTAACTAAGTAACTACGATGGTCGTTTATTGGCAGCGCAATTTGTTGCTCAAGCCATTGCAGCTCAGTTAACCCCTGCGCTTTGCGGATTTCAGCTAAAGTGGGCCCCATAGTACCTTGATGAAGTAATCGAGCAGCTGCAAATTCATCCATGCTATTGTGATTGCTCACCACAAAACTCACTGCTTTAACGCTTGTAGCCCCTTCGTTATCGGTTGCAGTGACACTAAACGTGTATTCCATTGCTGAATAGCTTTGTAGCTCTGGTAAAGTCACAGTAACACGACCCGCTTCAACAGGACCATTTAGTACTTTATGCCCCGCAGTTTGCTGCCACACTATACTACTGATAGTACCATCGGGATCGCTAGCTGTTGCAATTAATTCAACAATACGGGATTTAATCATCTCGCTTTCAATATCAGCTACTAAGATGGATGGTGCTTTATTTACGCTTACAACAGGAGTGTCACCTGTGCCAGTTCCAGAGCCAACCTCAGGCTCTGTAGTCACAGTAGAATCAGAGCCAGCGCCACCACAAGCACTAAGTAACCAAACACAGCTTGCTAGTAAAAAAGTTCTATAGTACATGTAAATTCGTTCTCACCTCAATCAAAGCACCGCAGCGCTATTGTCATTAATGCACCAATTGAAACATAAATATTACATGTTTACTCTTTATTTTTTGTAACCGAAACTTGACTATTATGAAAAAATGCACAAACTGCAGGGGTTAAAAATCCTCGGGCCTTATTAATTATGAAAACAGAAATTAGCTATCGTTTTGAATCTTCTCAGGTTGCCAACCGGTTTGTGCATCTACTAAAAAATTGGCATGTGAACGATGTAAAAACAAAATTATTTAATGGCGGAGATAGCGTAACGGTCAATTACGAGTTTGATGACGGTGGGTTTGATTATACCGTGGCTCAACTAGACGATTTAGCTGAGCAACACGGCGGAAAAGAGGTTTAAAATACCTTAATAGATGATGAATATTTATTTAAACTTTCGTTTTATTTTTTAATTATCCCTCTCTACATTTTGCTTTTTACTTTATTAGTCGCCATGCTATTGGCCGGATCGTCGGGCCAAAAATGCTTAGGGTAACGGCCTTTCATTTCTTTTTGTACATCGCGATAACTGGTATGCCAAAAATGCGCTAAATCTTGCGTTAGTTGCAGTGAGCGTTTACCCGGTGATAACAACTCCATTAGCAAGGGGAGCTTACCATTGGCTAACATTGGCGTACTGGTTAAGCCATATACTTCTTGCATGCGCACACTGAGTTTGGCTGGGCCATCAAGCTGGTATGCTATTTTAATATTTGAACCACTGGGTACCGTTAAGCGCAGCGGCAATAGCGCCTTTAACGCCGTTTGTTGCTGCCAATCAAAACAATTTTGCAATGCCTCAAAGTAGTTAAACTTTTTCAGTTGATCCAAGGTTTTAATATCTTGCAAATAGCCCCCCAACCAATCACTTGCCGTGTTTATAAGTTGTTGCTCGCTAATATGTGGAAACTGAGCAGGCATTAATTGACTGGCCAAGGTCATGCGGATCAGTAATTGTTCAGCCTCTTTATGCTCGTTAAATATGCTAAAACCATGCTTAGTAAATAAGCTTAACCACGCCTTGGTGCGCTCTGCTTTATCGAGCGGTTGCTTACTTGGTTGGCTAGTTAGGGTAATAGCGCCAAGTTTTACTTCGTCTTGATGAATAAAGCGCGCGGTTTTTTCATCAAACTCGCAGCGAGTTTGCTCGGTAAATAAATGTGGTAAATAGCGTTGTAACGCAAACGGGCTCAGCGCAGTAGCTGCAAAAATACGCCCACCTTTGTGCCCGCCCATAGTGGCAATTGCAAGGTAATCATCGTTATGCCAGTAATCGCTATTTAGCTCAGCGCCAGCACCGTTCGCCAGTAAATACCCGTTTCCGCGTTTTTTCGCAATACGATCGGGGTAAGCAAGCGCCACCAGCAAGCTCAGGTATTGAGTGTTTAACTCTTGCTGTGAGTCTGTTGCTTTTAAGCGCTGTAGCCAATATTTTAGCTGTTGTTTAAATACCGGATGCGGCCGTTGTTGTTGGCTATGCAGTGCTAAACTTAGTTCATTTGCACTGTTTAACCGGCTTTCAAGTAAGGCGACTAAATAAATAGCCAGTCGATAAATTCCGGGGAGCTGCTGTTCAAGCGCCTGCGCTTTTAACAGCATATGCGCCAACCGCATATCGGCACCAAAGCTCAACATGTTACTGCCAAGCGGCGTGAGCTTGCCGTTGCTATCAATTGCTTCAAGCATATTCAATAATTCAGTGGCTTGTGTGCATTGTTGCGCGGTGGGCTTATCAAGTAACGTCAGCTCCTTAATAGTTGCGCCCCACTGCTTAGCCTCTAGCATGAGTTGGCTTATGTCTGAGGTAAGTATTTCAGGCTGGTCGTGGCTGTTACGCCGTTCAAAGGTTTGCTTAGAGCCCAACCTATACACCACCCCCGGCTCTATTCGCCCTGCACGCCCAGCGCGTTGCACTGCCGATGAACGCGATATGCTTTGTGTGGTGAGCTCGGTTACCCCAGTTTTTAAATTAAAACTTGCTGCGCGACGCTTGCCGCTATCAACAACAATGCGAATGCCTTCAATGGTTAAACTGGTTTCGGCTACATTGGTGGTTAGCACCACTTTGCGCATCCCTTTAGGCGCTGGGGCAATGGCGGCTTGTTGCTTAGCTTTGTCTTGCTCGCCAAACAGTGTGGCTACCGTGCAATTAGGCGGTAAGTCAGTGAGTGCCTGCTGCACGCGGAGTATTTCTCGCTGCCCGGGTAAAAACACCAGTGCGCTACCTGTTTGCTCATGCAATGCTTGTTTTATTATAGTGGGCATTGCATCCAGCCAACGGCTTTCGTCTTTTAGCGGTACATATACTTCATCTATAGGGTAGCTGCGCCCGTTTGATTGAATAACTGGGCAGCCAAAAAACTGGCTATAACGTTCACTATCGAGCGTTGCCGACATCAACATGATGGTTAAATCTTCGCGCAGCGCACTTTGGCTTTCAAGGGCAAACGCAAGGGCGGTGTCGGCGGCAATTGAGCGTTCATGAAATTCATCAAAGATAACTAAATCGATATCGCTTAGTTCGGGGTCGTTTTGTAGCATACGGGTAAGCATGCCTTCGGTAACTATTTCAAGGCGCGTATTCGAGCTAACTTTACTTTCGCCCCTGATCCGCAGACCCACGCTTTGCCCCACGTTTTCGTTTTGGCACTGTGCTAAATAATTGGCAATATTACGCGCCGCTAATCGACGTGGCTCTAGCATCACAATACGTTTAAAGTGCCCATCGCGCATAAGTTGCAGCGGCAACCAGGTCGATTTACCCGCCCCCGGCGGCGCTTGTAATAACGTGACAGGATTATTTTTTAGTGTAGTAATGAGTTGTTGATATATGTTTTGAACCGGCAGCACAGCTATTTACCCTAAATTGCTTTGCACGCATTGTAACAAAAAACCACAGCGTGGCTGCCCTTCACTACCTGTAATTTTAGCGTGCAGACTGGTTAACTCCTCGACACCATTCTAATACGCTCTGCAGGTATGCGTAATTGCTGCATTAAATACACTTTAAACGATGCAGCATAAGGCTGATCGTCAACGGCTTTTTGCATACATAACAGCCAAGCGTCACTTTCGGCAGCGCCTACCGTTAAATGCTTATGCGCTTGTGGAATATTAATGCTGCCAAAATGCTCGGCGTATAACTTAGGCCCGCCCATCCAGCCCGATAAAAAGTATACTAACTTTTTACGCGACAGCGACAAGTCTTGCGAATGCATCCCTCTTATGTGCTTGGCGTCTTTGAGCTCATCCATGTA
This sequence comes from Pseudoalteromonas sp., assembly GCF_041613455.1. Taxonomy (GTDB): domain Bacteria; phylum Pseudomonadota; class Gammaproteobacteria; order Enterobacterales; family Alteromonadaceae; genus Pseudoalteromonas. Next base: position 5,811 of record NZ_JBFJHD010000054.1, read on the forward strand.
ATCATAAAACGCATCCACTAGCACAGTGATACCGGCTAACTCCCCCGCCATTTTGTAAGAGCAATCACCTACGCCATACTCACAACTTTCAGTACTCATAATTCACTCAAGATAACTCATTTTAATATTTGCATATTAAGCTTAAAATACAACTTTAAAAATAGAAAAAATCAACCAAGAATTTAACAGCTTAGTTAATACTTTATTAAGAGAGAAACGCAGGGAAGATACCTAATTACCCTCTCTTAAACAAAGCTTAATCTTTTCGTGTTTAATAACTGCTTTCTATATAAAAAGATAAAATCATTGAATTTTATACAATTTATTTTTTTATGATTTTTACCATGGTATTATCCGCGCAACTTGTATCATTATTAGAAACTAAATGGATGTTTAAAAAACTCTCCGCTCTATCTGCAATATTATTACTGTCAGGATGTGCAAACAATGCAATTCTTGAGCTGCAGAAACTAGATTCAAAAAATATCGAAAACAGAAGTATACAAATAATTGATGATGGTCGAACTAAAGATTCGATAAAACATATCATTGCGGGCAAGTTAGATGAATATGGCTTTCAATACCAAATAGTCGATGTTACGCAATCTAATTCTAACGCAAGCAATAATCCGAAGCTGACTTACTCCGCTAATTGGTGGTGGGATATGGCGAGCTATATGCGTTATTTAAACATTGAGATAAAAGACAACAACCAAATTATCGCTCTTGTAAAAATTGATACCGTAAAGTGTGGTGGTTTTGACAAGTTTGGTTCAGCCCGACGACGCACTGAAATCACCTTAGATTTACTACTGAGTGAATTGAACAAAGAAGAAGCTAATAAACTAATTTGTCTTGGTGGCCAACCTAATAAGGCTTCTGATCCCATGTAACACAGATCATTTCCGATAATAAGACAAGACTTCATAATCGCTGCTAGCGCTTGTAAAGCCTACTTTTTATATCTGAGGTTGCTAAAAATCTTAATGATAAAATTAAAGTGTTACAGTCAAAACTCCAGACTGTGAATTAGCCCCCTACTACTAAAAACGAGCCTAATTTGGCTCGTTTTTGTTTTTACTGATAGCTGACAGCTAAAAACTGACCGCTGCGCTTTTACTCCGGCTCATACCCTAAATTAGGTGATAACCATCGCTCGGCTTCTGCAAGCGTCATATTGGTGCGTTTAGCGTAATCTAGCACTTGGTCGCGCTGTATTGCGGCTACCGCGTAGTACTTAGCTTGTGGGTGTGAAAAATACCACCCTGAAACTGCCGCGCCTGGCCACATGGCGTAGGAGCTGGTGAGCTGCATACCTATGCGCTGTTCGGTGTCGAGTAGTTGCCAAATTTTCTTTTTCTCGGTGTGCTCTGGGCACGCGGGGTAACCGGGCGCCGGGCGAATACCTTGGTAGTTTTCGCGTATCAGCTCATCGTTACCAAGATTTTCATCGGGCGCATAACCCCAATACTCTTTACGTACTTGTTCGTGCAGGTATTCGGCAAACGCTTCGGCAAGTCTGTCGGCCACCGCTTTTACCATTATTTTGTTGTAGTCGTCTTGCTGGGCGTCAAATGCATTGGCTAGGTCATCTTCTTCTAGACCGCCAGTTACCGCAAACGCGCCAAAGTAATCAGCCACTCCTTTTGGCGCAATGTAATCGGCCAAACAGTAGTTAGCAAAGTCGGTTTTTTCGGTTTGCTGACGTAAATGGCATGACGTGGTTAACACCTCGGTGCGACTTTCATCGGTGTATATTTCGATGTCATCCCCTACGCGGTTAGCAGGGAATAAACCAATCACGCCAAGGGGTTGTAAACTGCCCGACTTTTCAAGCTGGTCAAGCATATCGTTGGCGTCTTTAAATAAGCTTTGTGCCTGCTCGCCAACCACTTCGTCATGCAATATGCGCGGGTATTTACCGGCAATTGACCAAGTCATAAAGTACGGCGTCCAATCTATGTATTTTCGCAGCGTAGCAATAGATACATTTTTAAACTCGGTTACGCCCAGCTTGTTAGGCACCGGTGGGGTGTAGTTATCCCAATCGAGTTTGGCGGCGTTATCACGAGCACGTTGAATTGTAACCGGTTTTGAACGCGGTTTTTTGCGCGCTTGTTGCTCGCGTACCTTGTCGTATTCAGCACTGGTTTTTGCTAAAAAGCTCGGTTTTAGCTCTTTTGATAATAAATTAGACACCACGCCTACCGCGCGACTAGCATTATTTACATACACCACGCCTTTGTCGTACTGCGGCTCAATTTTAACTGCCGTGTGTGCTTTTGAGGTAGTTGCTCCGCCAATTAATAATGGTAGCTCAAAGCCGCGACGTTTCATTTCTTTAGCTACGTGTACCATTTCATCGAGCGAAGGCGTAATTAAACCTGAGAGTCCTATGATATCGGCTTTTTCGTCGATGGCGGTTTGCAGTATTTTATCGGCCGGTACCATCACGCCTAAGTCGATAACTTCGTAGTTATTACATTGCAATACTACCCCTACAATGTTTTTACCTATGTCGTGTACGTCACCTTTTACTGTCGCCATCACCACTTTACCGTTGGTAGCGCCTTCTTCTTTTTCGGCTTCGATGTAGGGGTCTAAATAGGCAACCGCGCGTTTCATCACCCGCGCCGATTTAACCACTTGGGGTAAAAACATTTTACCGGCACCAAATAAGTCCCCCACCACGTTCATGCCGTCCATGAGCGGCCCTTCAATCACGTGAATCGGTTTATCGGCACCAGCGCGGCACTCTTCGGTGTCTACATCTATATATTCGGTAATCCCCTTTACTAGGGCGTGCTCTAAACGTTTTTCTACCGGCCAGCTGCGCCATTCTAAGTCTTCTACTCGTTCGGCTTGCGCCATGCCCGAATACTTAGGTGCCAGCTCCACTAAACGCTCCCCGGCAGCGGGATCGGTGTTTAAAATAACGTCTTCAACCGCTTTACGTAGTTCGGGGGGAATATCGTCGTACACCGCCAATTGCCCTGCGTTAACTATGCCCATATCCATACCCGCTTGAATAGCATGATATAAAAATACCGAGTGAATAGCTTCGCGCACAGGATTATTACCGCGAAACGAAAACGACACATTTGACACCCCACCCGACACTTTACAGTATGGCAAGTTTTGTTTGATGCGGCGGGTGCCTTCAATAAATTCTACCGCATAGTTATCGTGCTCTTCTATACCGGTGGCAACGGCAAATATATTGGGATCAAATATGATGTCTTCTGGTGGAAAACCCACTTCATCAACCAAAATACGGTAGCTGCGCTCACAGATTTCATATTTACGATCCGCCGTGGCGGCCTGCCCTTCGGTATCAAACGCCATCACAACAGCGGCAGCACCAAAGCGCTTAATCATTTTAGCTTGGCGAATAAATGGCTCTTCGCCCTCTTTTAATGAAATAGAGTTAACAATCGCCTTACCCTGAATGCACTTGAGGCCCGCTTCAATCACTTCCCATTTAGAGGAGTCGACCATAATAGGCACACGGGAAATATCCGGCTCTGAGGCAATTAAGTTTAAAAATTTTACCATCGCCGCTTTTGAGTCCAACATGGCTTCGTCCATGTTGATATCAATCACCTGCGCGCCGTTTTCTACTTGCTCACGGGCCACATTGAGGGCGGTTTCATAATCTTCTTCCATGATCAAACGTTTGAACATGGCAGAGCCGGTTACGTTGGTACGCTCACCGACGTTAGTAAATACAGCTATTTTTTGCGTCATGTCGGGGCTCCTTAATTTAAGTTACAGGCTTCAAGGCCTGATAAACGCATACGTACTTCAAGCTCGGGCAATGCCCTAGGTTTAACGCCTGCTAGCCCTTTGGCAAATGCGCGAATATGCGCCGGTGTGGTACCGCAGCACCCACCCACTATATTGATAAAGCCCGATTTACCCCAATCAATAATCTCGGTGGCCATTTCTGGGGCTTCTAGGTCGTAGCCACCAAATTCGTTCGGTAGCCCCGCATTAGGGTGCACTGAGGTAAAGGTTTCGCATACCCGCGACAGCTCTTCTACATATTGGCGCAGTAAATCTGGGCCCAGCGCGCAGTTTAAGCCAATAGCAAGCGGCTTAATATGGCGAATTGAGTTATAAAACGCTTCGGTGGTTTGCCCCGATAAAGTACGCCCAGAAGCATCGGTAATGGTGCCCGAAATCATCACTGGCAAAGTACGCCCCGCTTGTTCAAACGCTTCTTCTACCGCAAATGACGCGGCTTTAGCATTAAGGGTGTCGAAGATTGTTTCGATTAAAATAATATCCACCCCCCCTTCCATTAATGCAAGCGTTGACTCAACATAAGCGGTTACCAATTTATCAAAGGTAATGTTGCGGTAACCCGGATCGTTTACATCGGGCGACAGTGAACAGGTTTTTGATGTAGGGCCTAATACACCGGCTACATAGCGTGGCTTATCGGGTGTTTTCGCAGTAAAGTCGTCGCACACCGCACGGGCTAATTTGGCCGATTCTAGGTTTATTTCACGGCTTAGGCTTGCCATGTCGTAATCTGCCATCGAAATGGTCGTAGAGTTAAAGGTGTTGGTTTCGATAATATCGGCCCCAGCCGCTAAAAAGCTGCGGTGTATTTCAGTAATTAACTCGGGTTTGGTCAAACTTAATAAGTCGTTGTTTCCACGCACCAGCACATGCCAATCTTTAAAACGTTCACCACGGTAATCTTGCTCTGCTAATTGCTGCTCTTGGATCATGGTGCCCATGGCACCATCTAATATTAAAATACGTTGTGTTAACGCCGCAGTTAACTCAGCATGTTTATTAGTATTATTATTCGGCATAGTTGTTAGTCCTTACATCTTGGCTAACTAAATTAATATCATACGGGGTGGTTTGATATACGTAGTAATTTAACCAGTTCGAAAAAAGTAAAAAAGCATGGCTTTGCCACGTTTTTGAAGGTTGTTTAGTCGGGTCGTCATCAGGGAAATAGTTTTCTGGCTTAGCTGCCTCTGAACTTTTTTCTAAATCGCGCTGGTACTCGGCTTTTAATGAGTTGGCATCGTATTCAGGGTGGCCGGTAATAAACACTTGGCTGCCCGATTTATTTTTTACTAAGTAAGCGCCTACTTTGTCAGATCCTGCCAGTACGACTAGCTCGTCGCAGGCGGTTATTTTATTTATATCGATGTGACCATAACGCGAATGCGGCACTAAAAAGGTATCGTCAAAGCCACGAGTTAATGCGCCGTGCTCAAAGTAACACTGGTGAGTAAACACGCCACATAGCTTGTCATCTTTAAGTTCGCGTTTTAAATTATAATGAAAATACATCGCTGCATGGGCCGCCCAACACGAAAAAATAGTCGAGGTCACATGCTGCTCTGCCCACTCTAAAATAGTTGTAAACTCATCCCAATACGCCACGTCTTGATATTCTAAATGCGCCAGCGGCGCACCGGTAATAATAAGCGCATCATAGTTACTGTTTTTTACTTCTGAAAAATAACGGTAAAAGGTGTCTAGGTGTTGCTCAGAATGACTGCTACTACGATGAGTGTCGAGACGCAACAGCTCTACGTTTATCTGTAGCGGCGAGTTAGCCAGCAAACGAATAAACTGCACTTCAGTTTCAACTTTATTCGGCATAAGGTTAAGAATAGCCAAGCGCATGGGGCGAATTTCTTGTGTTTTTGCCCGTGTTTTTGGCATCACGAATACGTTTTCTTGACGTAAACGCGCTATTGCAGGCAACTCGTCAGTGACTGTAATTGGCATCCTATTACTCCTATTCATTGAAACCGAAAACTTATTATGAACGGATAGCAAAAAATATCAACAAATAGATGTATAGATGTCTAAATATCTAAATGAAATTTCTTCATCTATTTTATCATCGCTTTTGTGGCTATTCATCGTGGTTTGCCGTTTAAAGCCTTGCCATTCGTTGACTGTTTAGGGCGCCAGCCACTACAATAGCGAATTGAAATTTTTATTATTATTTGAAGGGCTTCCTCCATGGTTTTACCTGATAAGTTTATTTTCTCGATGAGTCGAGTTTCTAAGGTGGTGCCACCTAAGCGCACTATCTTAAAAGATATATCGTTGCATTTTTTCCCCGGCGCTAAAATTGGCGTGCTTGGTTTAAACGGTTCTGGTAAATCAAGCTTGCTACGTATTATGGCCGGTGTTGATCAAGATTTTGAAGGTGAAGCTCGCCCACAACCGGGCACTAAAATTGGTTACTTACCGCAAGAGCCCGTGCTAGACGAAAGCAAAACAGTGCGCGAAATTGTTGAAGAAGCGGTAAGCGAAGTTAAAAACGCCCTTAACCGTCTTGACCAAGTGTACAACGAGTACGCCATGGAAGACGCTGACTTTGATGCCCTTGCAAAAGAGCAAGGCGAGCTTGAAGCGATTATTCAAGCGCACGACGGTCACAATATCGATAACGTATTAGAGCGCGCTGCCGATGCACTGCGTTTACCAGAGTGGGATGCAAAAATTGAGCACCTATCGGGTGGTGAGCGCCGCCGTGTTGCTATTTGTCGCTTATTACTAGAAAAACCAGACATGCTTATTCTTGATGAGCCCACTAACCACTTAGACGCTGAGTCGGTTGCCTGGTTAGAGCGCTTCTTACACGATTACGAAGGCACCGTAGTGGCAGTAACCCATGACCGTTACTTCCTTGATAACGTGGCTGGTTGGATTTTAGAGCTTGACCGTGGTGAAGGTATTCCGTGGGAAGGTAACTACTCGTCGTGGCTTGAACAAAAAGATGCCCGCTTACAGCAAGAGCAAAAATCTGAAAAAGCCCGTCAAAAATCGATTGCCCAAGAACTTGAATGGGTGCGTTCAAACCCGAAAGGCCGTCAAGCTAAGTCTAAAGCGCGTATGGCGCAGTTTAGTGAATTACAGCAGTCTGATTACCAAAAACGTAACGAAACTAACGAGTTATTTATTCCACCTGGCCCACGTCTAGGCGACCAAGTGTTAGAGGTAACGAATTTGCGTAAGAGCTTTGGCGATCGCGTGTTAATCGACGACTTAAGCTTTAGCATGCCTAAAGGCGCGATTGTTGGCATTATTGGTGCTAACGGTGCGGGTAAATCAACGCTGTTTAAAATGTTAAGTGGCGAAGAAACCCAAGACAGCGGTAACATCAGCATAGGTGAAACTGTGCACCTTGCCACGGTTGATCAGTTCCGTGACAATATGGACGAAGGTAAAACCGTTTTTGAAGAAATTTCAGACGGACAAGACGTGCTAAAAATTGGTAACTTTGAGTTCCCAAGCCGCGCCTATGTAAGCCGCTTTAACTTTAAAGGTAACGATCAACAGAAGTTTGTCAAAGACCTCTCGGGTGGTGAGCGCAATCGTTTACACTTAGCTAAGCTGTTAAAAGCCGGCGGCAACGTAGTGCTACTGGATGAGCCAACCAACGACCTAGACGTTGAAACACTGCGTGCCCTTGAAAATGCGATTTTAGAGTTCCCAGGCTGTGTTATGTGTATTTCGCATGACCGTTGGTTCCTTGACCGTATTGCCACACATATTTTAGATTACCGCGACGAAGGACAAATTAACTTCTTCGATGGTAACTACACTGAATATGAAGAGTGGCTGAAAAAGACCTTAGGCGCCGAAGCGGCTCAACCTAAGCGTATTAAATACAAAAAGATTGGCTAACTGCGCGTTTTTACGCTTTAAGCTTTAGCCATTATGAAGCCCTGCATTTATGCGGGGCTTTTATTTTATAACTCACCATTAACTTAGAACGAAGCTTATGCCCCTCAACCCCCACTTACCGCTGGTGTATCACCCTAATTACTCGTTTAGTTTTGATCCTAAACATCGCTTTGTAATGAGTAAGTTTGCGAATTTATATCAGCACGTTAAACAACTGGGCTTAATTGGCAATAACCTAACTCAACCCTTATTAGGCACCCCTGAGCCACTGGAACTGGTGCACTGCGAAAACTATATGCACGATTTATGGCATAACCGTTTAGATGAAAAAGCGATGCGCCGCATTGGTCTGCCGTGGTCAAAAGAGCTAATGGCACGAACATTTACTGCACCGCAAGGCACACTACAAACGGCACGGTTAGCTTTACAGCACGGTATTGCATGCCATTTAGCTGGCGGCACTCATCATGCACACACTGATTTTGGCTCGGGTTATTGTATGGTGAACGATTTAGCTTTTACCGCGCAAACATTAATTGCATCGGCTGAAGTCACTAACGTCTTGATTTTTGATTTAGACGTACACCAAGGTGATGGCACCGCGGCAATGCTTGCTCATCAACCTTATGCGTATACCTGCTCTATTCACTGCGAAAAAAACTTTCCGTTTCGTAAATCGGCCAGCGATTTAGATATTGGCTTAACCAATAATATGCAAGACGCCGAGTATTTAGGCATTGTTGACGATACCTTGCAGTTTTTGCTTAAAGAGCTAAACCCCGATTTAGTCTTGTACGATGCTGGGGTCGATATTTGGCAGGACGATGGATTAGGCAAACTCGATATTAGCTGGCAAGGCATAGCACAGCGCGATCACTTAGTATTAAAACGTTGTGTTGAACACAATGCCCCAGTAGCCACAGTAATTGGCGGTGGCTACGACAAAGACCACCAACGCTTAGCTAAGCGTCACGGTATGGTCATTGATTGAACAAGCCGCGCGCTTTTAAGTTAGTGATATGCAGGCACAAAAAAAGCGCTATAAAGCGCTTTTTGTTATTTAGCAGCGGTTTAAATAATTTGGTTTTCTTTCCATACTTGCTCTTTGGCCATGCGCTGCTTACGTTTATCGCATGGATCATCGCAATCACAGGCCTTATCAATACCTACCGAGCCTAAACCACCACAGCTGCTTGCCATTGATTTCTTTTGCACGATCATACCTACGGCCATCGCCGCAACAATTAAAATAAGTAAGCCAAAAGTGAGTAAAAAAAGTGACATTGCTTAGCCCCTATTGATCAGCAATTAAATAAGCTCAAACCTATGTGAGCCACCAGTATTATATACCTTGATGATTAAAATATAAACCTAACCACTACAAATAGGGCTTAAATGCTGGGCTTGCATAGGTTACTAAGCCCTGTGCTGATTTAGCAATTAAGTACACCGGTAAATCATGTTTTTGCGCATAAGCTTGCGCTTTTTCCATGCCCATCACAGTGAGTGCCGTAGCCAGCCCATCGGCCGTCATCGCACTGGGATGCAACACAGTGACCGAGACTAAATCGTGACGACTTGGCATGCCGGTTGTCGGGTCGATTAAATGACTATAGGTTTCGCCGTCCATTTCATAAAAAATACGATAGTCGCCCGAAGTCGCAATGCCGTTGGTGCCTGGTGCTATTACTAAGTGCACTTTACGCTCCCCCGGTGGTGCATCGGGTTGCTCTATAGCGATTTTCCAATCCTGATTATTAGGTTTTTTACCCGAAATACGCAGTTCACCGCCAATCTCTACCATATAATTAGTAATATCATGATTCTCTAGTAACTGCGCCACTTTATCTATGCCGTAGCCTTTGGCGGTGGCTGAAAAAGACAAAGCTAATTGCGTAACCGTTTTCGCTAAGCCTTGCTCAGTTAAACGTAACTTATCGATGCCAATATTGTTCAGCATAGTCGCCAGCTCGGCATCACTGGGCCGCTTTGTTGGTTTTTTATCTGGGCCAAAGCCCCATAAATCAATCAGTGGCCCCATCGTCACATCTAGGGTTTTAGTCGACTCACCTAAACGAATAGACTCTGTTACTACCGCTCGAAAGTCATTACTGATGGGCATCACTTGATTTGCAGCTAAGTGATTAAAGGTGTTTATTTCTGAATCACTAATGTAGGTCGACATAGACTGGTTTATATCTGCCAGTAAGCTGTCGATTTCGGCTTGCAGTGCACTCGCATCGCGCTCAGCTTGCTGATCATAAAACTTAATATGATAGCTGGTTCCCATCGTTTTACCGGCTAGGTAAACCTCGTGTGGCTCTGCTTTATCGCTACAGCCGCTCAGTGCTAACACCAGCGATAGCACAAATACCGCCAGCATACCTTGGGAATAACTTATTCGGTTCATCACAGCCCTACTTTTATAATATGGAGAATAAAAAAAGCCTCGTAACATTACATGCTACGAGGCTGGCATTTTAACCAAAACTACGTTGTTTTGGTATCGGTATTAGCCACCGAAATCATCTAGTAAGATATTTTCGTCTTCAACACCTAGGTCTTTAAGCATAGCAATAACTGCCGCGTTCATCATTGGAGGACCACACATGTAGTACTCACAATCTTCTGGCGCTTCGTGATCTTTAAGGTAGTTCTCAAATAACACGTTATGGATAAAGCCAGTGTAACCTTCCCAATCATCTTCTGGCTGAGGATCAGACAGTGCGGTATGCCAAACGAAGTTTTCATTTTCAGCAGCTAGGCCGTCAAAATCTTCAACGTAGAACATTTCACGCTTAGAACGTGCACCGTACCAGAAACTCATCTTACGCTTAGAATTTAAACGCTTAAGTTGGTCAAAGATATGAGAACGCATTGGCGCCATACCCGCACCACCACCTACGAAGACCATTTCAGCGTCAGTGTCTTTTGCAAAGAACTCACCAAATGGACCAGAGATAGTCACTTTATCGCCTTTTTTCAGTGACCAAATGTACGATGACATTTTACCACATGGTAGGCTTAGGTTTCTTGGCGGCGGCGCAGCAATACGCACGTTAAGCATAATGATGCCTTCTTCTTCTGGGTAGTTAGCCATTGAGTAAGCACGAATTGTTTCTTCGTCTACTTTTGACTCCAGGTCGAAGAAACCAAAATGGTTCCAGTCGCCACGATATTCTTCAGGAACATCGAAATCAGCATATTTAACATGGTGAGGTGGCGCTTCGATTTGGATGTAACCACCCGCACGGAACGGCACTGACTCGCCATCTGGAATTTGTAACACAAGTTCTTTAATGAACGTTGCTTTGTTATCGTTAGAGATAACTTCACAATCCCACTTTTTAACACCGAAAATTGACTCTTCAAGTTCAATTTCCATGTCGTTTTTAACATTTACCTGACACGCTAAACGACAGCCTTCACGGGCTTCACCTTTAGAGATGTGGTCAAGTTCAGTTGGCAGGATATCGCCGCCGCCTTCTTTAATATGTACACGACACTGACCACACGAGCCACCGCCACCACACGCAGAAGATACGAAGATACCTGACTCAGATAGCGCACCTAATAGCTTACTACCTGCTGATGTTTTTATGGCTTTGTCTGGGTCGCCATTAATGCCGATGATAATATCGCCACTTGCAACTAACTGAGATTTAGC
>NZ_JBFJHD010000055.1:0-17147 GCF_041613455.1 Pseudoalteromonas sp.
AGCATTACTTACTTTTGATATCAACAAGCTTCAAGGTCACTTTGCTGATCACAAGCATGACTTCCACTCACGTCGTGGTCTGCTTCGTAAAGTAAGCACTCGCCGTAAATTGCTTGATTACCTTAAAGGTAAAGATATCTCGCGTTATACTGCACTAATCAAAGAGCTTGGCCTACGTCGCTAAGAACTTGATTATCAAAAGGGGAGCTTTTTAGCTCCTTTTTTTGTGGCTAAAATTCCTCTACACGCCGAGATTAAATAAAAGCGCTCACCAAGCGTTACTGCCCGCTACTTTCCTTGTCTTTATCTTTTTACTGCACTCGCATTTTACGGTGGCTTTGGTATATACTGTGCGCGTAGATAAAAAGGTTTATCTACGCTATTAACGTCATCGCCAATTGTAGTACTTAATTGATTTTCAAATAAATACAATTAAGTACTGTAATTGGTACCTAGATGACGACTTAAACACATTTAAAAAACATTTAAGGAATATTTTAAGTGCAAGCAATTATTAAAGAATTTCAACTAGGTCAACACACAGTGACCCTAGAAACAGGTGCTATCGCTCGTCAAGCAGACGGCGCAGTACTAGCAAGCATTGGCGACACTTCAGTATTGGTTACTGTTGTTGGTAAGCGTGAAGCACAACCTGGCCAAGACTTCTTCCCACTAACAGTTAACTACCAAGAGCGTATGTACGCTGCGGGTCGTATCCCAGGTGGTTTCTTAAAGCGTGAAGGTCGCCCTAACGACGGTGAAACACTGATTGCACGTCTTATTGACCGTCCAATTCGTCCACTTTTTCCAGCGGGTTTCGTAAACGAAGTACAAGTTATTGCAACGGTTGTTTCTGTAAACCCTGAAATCCAACCAGATATGGTTGCGATGATTGGTACCTCAGCAGCACTTGCTATTTCTGGTATTCCGTTCAGCGGTCCAATTGGTGCATCACGCGTTGGTTACATCAACGGTGAATACGTACTTAACCCAACTCTAAAAGAGCTTGAAGAAAGCCAACTTGATTTAGTGGTTGCGGGTACTGATAAAGCAGTACTTATGGTTGAATCAGAAGCAGACGTACTTGCTGAAGACGTAATGCTAGGTGCCGTTGTATACGGTCATGAGCAATCACAGTCTATCATCAATGCAATTAACGAATTTAAAGCAGAAGCAGGCAAGCCTACTTGGGATTGGACTGCACCTGAGAAAAACGTATCACTTGAAGAGAAAGTAGCTGAACTTGCTGCTGATAAAGTAGGTGAAGCTTACCGTATTACTGATAAAGTAGCGCGTAAAGAAGCATTAACTGCTGCAAAAGATGCGGTTGTTGAAGCACTAACAAGTGAACTTGCTGAAGGCGAAACGCTGGATAAGCAAGAAGTAGGTAAAGTATTCGGTTCACTTGAGAAGAAAATCGTTCGTGGCCGTATCGCTGCTGGTGAAAAACGTATCGATGGTCGTGAACCAGACATGATCCGCGCATTAGATGTAATGACAGGTGTACTGCCACGTACTCACGGTTCTGCCATCTTTACCCGTGGTGAAACGCAAGCATTAGTAACAGCAACACTTGGTACAGAACGTGATTCACAGTTAATCGACGATTTAACGGGTACACACAAAAACCACTTTATGCTTAACTACAACTTCCCTCCATTCTGTGTAGGTGAAACGGGTTTTGTGGGTTCTCCTAAGCGTCGTGAAATCGGCCACGGTAACCTAGCTAAGCGTGGTATTCAGGCTGTCATGCCAACATTGACTGAATTCCCGTATTCAATCCGTGTGGTATCTGAAATTACTGAATCAAATGGTTCATCTTCAATGGCTTCGGTATGTGGTACGTCACTAGCACTTATGAATGCCGGTGTACCAATTAAAGCGTCTGTTGCAGGTATCGCGATGGGTCTAGTTAAAGAAGACGAAAAATTCGTTGTTCTTTCTGACATTCTAGGTGATGAAGATCACTTAGGTGACATGGACTTTAAAGTAGCGGGTACGACTAACGGTATCACTGCGCTACAAATGGACATTAAGATTGAAGGCATTACGCAAGAAATCATGCAAATTGCGCTTAAACAAGCAAAAGCAGCACGTTTACACATTCTAAATGTGATGGACGAGGCAATTTCTGCACCGTCTGAAGAGCTTTCAATGTTTGCACCGCGTATCTACACTATGAAGATACCACAGAAGAAAATCGCTGAAGTTATCGGTAAAGGTGGCGCAACTATTCGTCAACTTACTGAAGAAACTGGCACTACAATTGAAATCGGTGATGATGGCACGATTAAAATTGCAGCAACTGACGGCGAAAGCGCAGCAAATGCAATTAGCCGTATTGAGCAATTAACCGCTGAACTTGAAGTAGGTACTATCTACGAAGGTAAAGTTGTGCGTATTGTCGACTTTGGTGCGTTTGTAAACATTCTGCCAGGTAAAGATGGTCTAGTACATATTTCGCAAATTAGTACTGAGCGCGTGAATAGCGTGACAGATCACTTAAGCGAAGGCCAAGAAGTTAAGGTTAAAGTACTTGAAGTAGACCGCCAAGGCCGTGTACGTCTAAGTATTAAAGAAGCGATGGAAGCAGCTGCACCAGCTGCTGAAGCATCAACAGACGCGTAATTGCGAATGTTTCATCCAGTGATATTTACTGGATAACTTAAAAAAGGGGCTGTTTAGCCCCTTTTTTTATGCTTTAATGAATGTAACTACGATTACTAATAGCAGCCGTGTTAAATAGCGCTGCGTGCCTCGGTAGGGATTTATATAGGCACAGACTCGATGTTATTGGGAATAAAGTATTTATTAGTTAAGCAGTTAGGCTGAACCTTATTAGACATCATCTGTCTGATTTATTTGCTATTTATTTTGGTATTAAGGATTTTAATGACACTCAAACATTTAGCCTTGGCATCTTTTACTCTTTTGTCTTTAAGCGCGTGTCAAACCACCACACAAGCAGAATCAATACCGATTATCAATGTGCCGTTTGCAGCCCCATTGGCTTCTGACTTTAGAAGCGAAATTGCCATTGCACGTTATAGTGAGTTACTTAATCGCGCTGATTTAACCACCGAGCAACAAGCCAAACTTTATTACGATCGTGGGGTATTATTTGATAGCTTAGGGATGACGACCTTGTCGCGTATTGATTTTAATCGCGCGGTGAAGCTTAAACCTGACTTAGCCGAGGTGTATAACTTTTTAGGTATACAACACACCTTAATGCAGCAGTACGAAAAAGCCTATGAGTTTTTTGACTCAGCATTAGAGCTCAATGAAGGGCATGAATATGCTTATTTAAATCGCGGTATTGCGCTGTATTATGCGGCGCGCTCAGAGCTTGCTGAAATCGACTTCACGGAGTTTTTATCCCGCTCGCCAAGCGATCCCTATCGTATTTTATGGCTGTATTTAGCACAAGCAAATCAACAGCAAACGCAAGCGCTCGCGGTATTGAAAAGTAATGCGACTGCGGTGGATGAATCACAATGGGCGTATCAGCTTATTAGCCTTTATTTAGGTGAGCTCAGTGAATATGATTTTTTATCAGCCATAAGTGATGGCGTAAAGTCAGAGCAAGAATATGCACAGCGCCTGTGTGAAGCGTATTTTTACTTAGCCAAATTACATCAAGCGGCGGGTAATATTAATTTAGCTAGCGACTACTTTAAGTTAGCCTTGAGCACCAATGTGCATGAGTTTATTGAATATAAATACGCGCGCTTAGAACTTGAGTTGATGGCAGGTGAAGACGCCAGTTAACTATTTAGCCGCGGCAATAATTTTATTTGCCAGCCTATTAATAGCTGGCTCTAGTAATCACGCAGCAGCGATTGGCTTTTGGCAAGTGTTACATGCCAAAGCCAATGTCATATCCAGTTATTGGCTTTTCCCCAATTACTTTTCACAACAGCTAACACAACTGCCCGACAGTGCACTTGCTATACTGGCACGTAATGACATTCCCCACGCTCAGCACAGTTACTCAGTTAAATTATTAAAAAATAACCGTACCGATGCCGCTAAGTGGTATTGGCGTGCCAGTGTAGATCAGGTTGATGAAGCAAAGCGGCAGCAGTTAGCAGCGCAGTTGCTTGCACAATCACAGTGGCAGGAGTTACAGCTGTTAGCCAAGCAAGGGTTGTTACCGCCTGGGGCGGTTGATAATCACCTGAAGTTGCATACCAGTGAGCCCTATCAGCGCGTACCCACGGCGTTTCTTCAGCAACACGGTTTTTTAAGCTTAACATCCCCCATAACAGCTGAGCCACAATGTGTGTTTAACGTGTTAATGATGAGCGATCATCGCAATGGGTTGTATAAGTTGGCGCAGTTTATACACAACTACCAACGTCAGCCAGAGCCGAGTGACGCTGTGTTTTGTTTTTCCCGGCCGAGTTATGTTGCGGGCGCCATTGATTGTCAAAACCAAGCAACCAGCATGGCGCGCTGCGATTGGCACAACGCCGCACTGGTACAGCAATTACCCCGCGGCTTTGATTTTATGGTAATGATGACCAAGCAGGGCAGTGCGAATGTACAAAGTGGTGTGATGCAGCTTAACTCCACGGCGCATTATCAGCTGTTTCTGCATGAGTTGATGCACTTTAATGGCTTTGAAGATGAATATGAATTACCGCCAGCAAAGCAAGCTTGGTTGTGTCAACAGCGTGGCTTTGTGGCACCTAATTTATTTATTGCTAAAGACCAGCCAGCTCCTCAAGGCTGGTATCGAAGTCGCAGCTGTCAGCAGGGCGCAGTGGCGTATAAACCCAGTGAACAGTGGTCGATTATGCAATATCAGCAGCTGGCATTGTCGGCGCAATACAGAGCGCTGTGGCAAGCACATATTGCTACGCACTTTGCGTTATTTCCTCGTTATAGCGCTTTCATTGAAGGTGCAAAAGCTGCCCGCTAAATATTTAAAGTGTTTACTCTAAGACGGATAAAAAGCGAACATAATTGATATTGTTGCACTAATTTATATACAAATCTGTTTGATAATTATGCAGCTAGGGCTGCTTTCTATAGACAAAAACAGCGTTTATCAGTATAACTGTACGTATTAATGCTGTTAAAAATCAGCCAATAAAAGCCTATGCCTCAGTCACTTTGGTATTTAACTACAATAAGTTGTGTATAGATAAATTATGATTCTAAAAGGCCCTTCATTATGACTTTGCTCTGGATACCCTTGTTATCCTTAATTGGCAGTGTTATTTCTGCATGCACCAGTCAGCTTTCTCGTAATCAAGCGACCAGCTTGACGTTACTTGCTCCGTTCACTGCATTTTGTATCACCCTCTATCACGCTCCTGCAGTGTTTGCTGGCGAAACCATTCGCTTTACCGCCTCGTGGATCCCGGCGTTAGGGCTGGATTTTTCGTTGCGTTTAGACGGCTTAAGTTTACTGTTTATGTTTATGATTTTAGGCATCGGCTTATTGGTAATTTTATACACCCGTTATTACCTAAGTGAAAAAGATTCGATGGCGAAGTTATACAGTTACTTGATGCTGTTTATGACGGCGATGTTGGGCATAGTGATGTCTAATAACGTTATCCAGCTGTGGCTGTTTTGGGAATTAACCAGTATTAGCTCGTTTTTATTAATTAGTTATTGGTGGCAAAAGTCAGAAGCGCGTAAGGGCGCGCGTATGGCACTAACCGTAACGGGAGCCGGTGGTTTAGCACTGCTGGGGGGCTTGCTATTAATTGGTGATATTGTTGGCAGTTATAACCTCGATATCATTTTAGCCAGCAGAGCGATTATTCAATCACACGATTTATATGAACTGGCCCTGGTATTGGTGTTATTAGGGGCGTTTACTAAATCCGCACAATTCCCATTTCACTTTTGGCTGCCTCATGCAATGGCCGCCCCCACGCCAGTGAGCGCTTATTTACACTCGGCGACTATGGTTAAAGCGGGGATCTTTTTATTAGCCCGTTTTTATCCCGCGTTAGCCGGCAGCGAAATGTGGTTTATCTTAGTGGCATTAACCGGTTTAACCACTTTGTTATTTGGCGCTTATATTGCTTTATTTAAACATGATTTAAAGGGTTTATTAGCGTATTCAACGATAAGCCATTTAGGCTTAATTACCTTATTACTCGGCCTTGATACTGAGCTTGCGACCGTGGCGGCTATTTTTCATATTATTAATCATGCGACCTTTAAAGCGTCATTATTTATGGCAACGGGCATTATTGATCATGAAACCGGCACGCGAGATATGCGTAAGCTCAATGGCATGTGGCGCTTTATGCCGTATACTGCCACTTTGGCAATGGTGGCCGCAGCCGCGATGGCGGGGGTGCCACTACTGAATGGCTTTATTTCCAAAGAAATGTTTTTTGCCGAAACACTACACCAACAGGTGCTGGGCTCTATGTCGTGGCTCATTCCTGTGTTAGCAACCATTGCTGGCGCGTTAGCCGTGGCTTATTCGGCACGCTTTATCCATGATGTATTTTTTAATGGTGACCCGATTGATTTACCACGCACCCCACATGAGCCGCCGCGTTACATGCGCGTGCCCATCGAAGTATTAGTGGTACTGTGTTTATTAGTGGGTATGTTTCCTCACTTTGTGGTGGATGATATTTTATCAGCTGCGTCTTTGGCCGTGCTTGGCAAAGCGATGCCAGAATATCAATTAAGCATTTGGCATGGCTTTAACTTACCATTACTAATGAGCGCTATGGCGGTAGCCGGTGGCTTATTTATTTATGTTAACCGTAAGTACCTGTTCCAATTTCAAGCATCTTTACCACCATTAAATGCGAAAAAAATATTTGAACGCTTAGTGCAGGCGGTGATTAATTGGAGCCAAGATAAGATCACCAAAACCGAAAATGGCTCGTTGCAACGCTATATATTTATTATGTTAGCGGTGATTTTATTAGCGGCCGGCTGGCCACTATTTGAAATGGAAAAATTAGCTGGCAGTGTGCCTAATAACCCCGTTGATTTACATAATGGCATTGGCGCAGGCTTGTTGATTATTGGCGCGATAGCCACCGTGCTTAGTCACCGCTCACGTATGGTCGCGTTACTGATGTTGTCTATTGTTGGCTTGATGGTGGCTGTAGTATTTACTCGTTTTTCGGCGCCAGATTTAGCGTTGACCCAGTTAACCGTCGAAGTTGCCACTATTATCTTACTGATGCTTGCGCTGTTTTTCTTACCGCAAAGTACCCCGAGAGAGTCAAGCTCGCTGCGTATTTTGCGCGACTTAAGCATTGCTTCAACGGTCGGTGTGGTAATTGCCAGCATTTGTTATGCGTTACTAACGCGTCCACTTGACTCTATTTCAGACTTTTTCATTGCCAATGCTAAAACCGGTGGTGGCGGCACCAATGTGGTGAACGTTATTTTAGTTGACTTCAGGGGCTTTGATACCCTTGGGGAGATCACGGTATTGGGTATTGCGGCTTTGGGAATTTATAAATTGTTGTCTCGCATTCCACTGTTTATGCCAGCCACCGACAGCGAAGGCCGGCAGTGGGCGCGTGAGCGTCACCCGATTTTATTGGCGAGCATTTCACAAAGCTTATTGCCGCTTGCGCTACTGGTTTCGGCGTATATTTTCTTACGCGGCCATAATTTACCCGGCGGGGGCTTTATTGCGGGCTTAATTACTTCAATTGCCTTTATTTTACAGTATATGGCCCATGGCTCTACCTGGATCAGTGAGCGTTTTGATGTTAATTATCGCAAAATTATTGCCTCGGGAATTGCCGTAGCGTTATTCACTGGTGTGGGTAGTTGGTTGTTTGATAAGCCGTTTTTAACAACCTGGTTTGACTACTTTGCTATTCCGTTGATTGGCCAAGTTGAGTTAGCCAGTGCCATTGTATTTGACTTAGGTGTGTACTTAACTGTGGTCGGTGCCACATTAATGATATTAGCGAGCTTAGGGGATATGACCACCAGTGCCGAAAAAAGTGAGGTAAATAGTTAATGGAATTATTATACGCGTCGTGCGTAGGTGTATTAGTCAGTTGCGGTATTTTTTTACTGCTAAGAGCACGTACTTTTCCTGTTGTACTTGGGCTAACGATGATCTCCTATGCTGTTAATTTATTTTTATTTTCATCAGGGCGACTGACCACGAATAAAGCGGTGGTACTAGGCACCAGTGCCGATTATGCCGATCCGTTACCGCAGGCGTTAGTGCTGACAGCGATTGTGATTGGCTTTGCAATGACAGCGTTCGTGGTGATTTTAGCAATACGTGGTCGTGCAGACTTAGGTAATGACCATGTTGATGGCCACCTTGTGAGCAGTAAATACAAGGTGAAAAAATGATCCAGCACTTAACATCATTGCCTATTTTGTTGCCGATGTTGGCAGCCATCATAGTGTTATTACCCCCGTGTGGAAAA
The DNA here is from genome assembly GCF_041613455.1 of Pseudoalteromonas sp. Taxonomy (GTDB): domain Bacteria; phylum Pseudomonadota; class Gammaproteobacteria; order Enterobacterales; family Alteromonadaceae; genus Pseudoalteromonas. The sequence goes on from NZ_JBFJHD010000055.1 coordinate 8,400, forward strand.
AGTTTATTTGCGCGCCGTTTAATGTCGGTGATGATGGCGGTCGTTACCTTTGTGGTAAGTCTGGTACTGCTGATTCATGTGCACAGTAACGGTATTAACGTCTATGCTATTGGTAACTGGTCGGCGCCGTTTGGTATTGTGTTAGTGGCCGATATGCTGTCTACCTTGTTGGTAACATTAACCTCATTTTTAGGGGTTGGCGTGGTGCTGTATAGCTGCACCGGTGATGACGAAAATGGCAGTTTCTTTCACCCCCTTATTCACTTTTTAATTTTGGGTGTGAATGGTGCCTTTTTAACCGGTGATTTATTTAACGTTTTTGTATTTTTTGAAGTGTTATTAATTGCCTCTTATGCACTACTGATGCATGGTGGTGGTAAGCAAAAAACCAAAGCGGCATTGCAATACGTTATTTTAAATTTAGTGGGCTCGAGCGCCTTTCTAATAGGCTTAGGTATTTTATATGGTGTATTAGGTACGCTAAATATCGCCGATATGGCGCAGAAAATACCCTTGCTCAGCGGTGACGATATTTATTTAGTGAAAGCCGGCGGCTTACTGTTATTAGTGGTGTTTGCTTTAAAAGCGGCTTTATTACCGCTGCATTTATGGTTACCCAATACTTATGCCAGTGCCACGCCGGTGGTGGCGACCTTGTTTGCGATTATGACCAAGGTGGGTGTCTACGCTATGCTGCGGGTGTATACCGTGATGTTTGGTGAACAAGCCGGTGAGCTTGCGCATATGGCACAACAATTAATGTGGGGCTTAGCGGTTGCCACTATTATTGTGGGTGCGATAGGGGTGTTAGCTGCGCAGGATTTACGTAAAATCACTTCAAACTTAGTGTTGGTGTCGGTGGGGACTTTGGTGGCGTTAGTGTCATTACAAAACATCAATGCCACCGCCGCCTTACTCTATTATTTAGTGCATTCAACGTTAGTGTGTGCCGCTTTATACTTAATAGCTGATTTAATTGCTATTCAGCGTGGCAAAGCGGCCGATAGGCTGGTTGCAGGACGAGCGGTTAAACAGCCCTTTTTATTAGGAAGTTGTTATATTATCGCAGCACTTACCGTGATTGGTATGCCACCATTTTCAGGCTTTATTGGTAAAATTTGGATTTTAAAAACCACTTTAAATAGCGAGAATGCGTTATTTTTCTGGCCCGTGTACTTGCTTAGCAGTTTAGTGTTAATTATTGCGCTGGCGCGTGCCGGCACCAGTTTATTTTGGGAAAGTAAATACACCGGCAGTGAGCTTAACGATACGCCAAGTGCCCACCCATTGCAGGTGATTGCTATTGTCGGGTTATTAGCCAGCAGTGTGTTATTAGTGGTGTTTGGTGGCGTGATCAGTGATTACAGCATCGAGGCTGCAACGCAACTACACGATATTAATGGTGGCATAAATGCCGTACTCAAAGGAGGTGCGTAATGCGATTAAAAGCGCGTTTTACTTTATTGCCTACGCCATTTCGTAGTGTGTTTTTATTTATTGTATGGCTATTATTAAACAACAGTGTGTATGCGGGGCACTTAGTGCTGGCCACCGTATTTGCGATTGTTATTCCGCTTTTTACGCGCACCTTTCGTGATCCTCAGCCGTTAATTTTAAGGCCTGGCTTGGCATTTAAGCAGGTGTTTATTGTGCTTTACGATATCATAGTGGCTAACTTACAAGTGGCTTTGTTAATTTTGGGGCCAACTAAAAATATGCGTCCGGCGTTTATTAAAGTGCCACTAGACTTAACCCATGAAATGCCGATTACTATTTTAGCCAGTTGTGTGTCACTAACCCCAGGGACGGTGAGCGCCGAGGTATATCCTATTGTTGAGTCACTGAATCATGGCGAACAACTAAAACAGCGCTACTTATTAATTCATGTACTCGACCTTAAAGATGAGCAAGCGCTGATCAAAGAAATTAAAACACGGTATGAGGCTCCCCTAAAGGAGATATTTAAATGTTAGACACAGTATTATTAATCGTATTTAGTATGATTGGCTTAGCGTTACTGTTAAATTTGTGGCGTTTGGTGATTGGCCCCTCGGTGCCGGATAGGATTTTAGCCCTTGACACTATGTATATAAATGTCATCGCGCTGATCATTTTATACAGCATTAGTATGAATACCGGGATTTACTTTGAAGCGGCTTTATTAATTGCCATGCTGGGCTTTATCAGTACGGTTGCATTATGTAAGTATTTACTTCGCGGCGATATAATCGAATAAGGTAGCGCAATGATCAGTGAATGGATTGTATCAATATTATTATTACTGGGTGGCTTGTTTATATTAATTGGCTCGATCGGATTAGTTAAATTACCCGATTTTTTTATGCGTTTGCATGGCCCCACAAAAGCAACCACCTTAGGCATGGCCAGTGTGTTAACCGCGGCGATGGTGTATTTTGCCAGCACTAAACATGGTGTGAGTGTGAAAGAAGTGTTGATCACGATTTTCTTACTTATTACTGCGCCGATCAGTGGTTATATGCTAATTAAAACGGCGATTCACCATAAACTTAAGCCACGAGATGGCACCAAAGGGCTGGACAATATAGAAGATTAATCGCAGTGCGCCATGACTGGCGTAACCTAGCCCTGTAGTGATAAACAGCCGAATAAATTTTTATTCGGCTTTTTTTATGCCACTTTAGTTGACCTATGTGTAACACCTTGGTTTACACTGTAAACTAATTCGAGTTTTAGCATTGAATTTTCTCTTGGCAGTGATCATGGAGCGGCTATGTACGTTAAGCAATTAGCAACCAAAATGGGCGTGACCCCCGACACGGTGAGGCACTACACTCGGTTACAGTTACTGCGGCCAATTCGTAACCTGAGCAATGGCTACCAACAATATTCACAGCGCGATCAACAGCGTTTAAGCTTTATTATTAATGCGCGCCAACTTGGCTTTTCGCTGCAAGATATTCAGCAAATTATTGCAGAGTCAGAGCAAGGGCATTGCCCATGCCCGTTAACCCGACAACTGATCACTAAGCGCTTAGCTGAAACAGAAGCCTTGTTTCAACAAACACTCAAACTGCGTACCCGTATGCAAGCAGCCGTTAAACAATGGCAAGGCTTGGCAAATGGTGCAAGCGCCGCTGAGGTGTGTAGTTTGATAGAGTCATTTGTCGATCCTATTAGCAGCACTGATAACAAACCGGAGGCATAATGAGTAATAGCACGAAAGGCAAAACACAAAACTTTATTATTGAAGGGGCTAATTGTGGTAGTTGTGTCGCCAAAATAGAGCAAGCGCTTCAAGCGGTACCTGGGGCGCATCGTGTTGAAATGAATTTTGCGCAGCGCACCGTGCAAGTTGAAGGGCCGGCTGCTGAGCAAGGGCTTATTGCAGCGGTCAATAATATTGGCTACACGGCTAAACCTATGGAGGGGGGCTCAGAGCAAGATGCACTGGATGAAAAAGCCGAAGCGGATGCTGTGCATTATAAAAAATTAATGCGTAATATGCTGTTAGCGTTAGCCGTAGGTGCGCCTTTAATGCTCTATGGGCTGATTTTTGATATGAGTGTTACCACCACAAACCAACGCATTAGCTGGTTTGTGGTGGGAGTAATGACTGCCATTGTGATGGTGATATCCGGAAAGCAATTTTATAACGGTGCTTGGCAATCCTTTAAAAATCACAGCGCCAATATGGATACCTTAATCGCCTTGGGAACAGCCACTGCCTGGCTGTATTCTATGTTTGTGGTTATTGCGCCTAACCTGTTGCCAGAGGTGGCCAGGCATGTCTATTTTGAAGCCTCAGCGATGATCATCGGATTAATTAATCTTGGCCAAGCGCTTGAGGTTAAAGCCCGTGGACGTACCTCAGAAGCGATTAAGCGCTTAATTGGTTTACAACCTAAAACAGCGCGCGTTATGCGCAGTGGTCACGAGCAAGATGTGGCTATTAGTGAGGTAATAAAAGGCGATCATGTGCGGGTACGCCCTGGTGAAAAAATACCGGTGGATGGTGAAATTCTCGAGGGTAACAGCAGCGTAGATGAGTCGATGCTGACTGGAGAGCCGATGCCTGCGGTTAAAAGCGCAGGAGATACCGTTGTAGCGGGCAGTATTAATAAAACCGGTACGCTGTTATTTAACGCCACCCATGTAGGTCAAGAAACCACACTCGCTAACATTATTAATATGGTAAAACGAGCACAAAACTCTAAACCCGCAATCGGGCGTTTAGCCGATGTGATCTCGAGTGTGTTTGTCCCGACAGTGATGATTATTGCTATATTGGCTGGGTTAGCATGGCTAAACTTTGGCCCGCAGCCGAGCATTGCCTATGCCGTGGTAGCAGTAACCACAGTACTGATTATTGCCTGCCCATGTGCATTGGGGTTAGCTACGCCCATGTCGGTCATGGTGGGCATTGGTAAAGCGGCAGAATCAGGGGTGCTTATTCGTAATGGTGAAGCATTGCAAACGAGCGCGAACATAACCACCATGATTTTAGATAAAACCGGCACTATTACTCAAGGTCGCCCTGAAGTGACCGACATTATCACGTTTAATAACAGCGATGAGTGCAGCGTAATGCAAGCTGTTGCCAGTTTAGAAAGTAGCTCAGAGCATCCATTAGCCGAGGCCATTACAGCCTATGCCAAAAAGCAGCAGCTAGTGCTAAGTAAAGTAACAGAATTTGATGCACTCACCGGTCAAGGTGTCATAGGCAAGCTTGACGGTGATACGCTACTGTTTGGTAATAAAGCGTTAATGGATAAATATAAAGTAGCGGTTGATGACGCGCTCCCTCAGGCAGACACACTGGCCAATGAGGCCAAAACGCCGATGTACTTTGCGGTTAATAACCAGCTGCATGCCATAATAGCGGTGGCAGATCCTATTAAAGCCGACTCCGCTGCCGCAATTGAGCGCTTACAACGCAGCGGCCTGCATATTGTTATGTTAACAGGGGATAATAAAACCACCGCGGCGGCAGTGGCGAAACAAGTCGGTATTGAGGACTTTATTGCAGAAATGATGCCCGATGACAAAGTCAATGAAGTCACGAAACGTCAAGCGCAACATGAAATAGTGGGCATGACGGGAGATGGCATTAATGATGCCCCGGCATTGGCGCAAGCCGATGTGGGCTTTGCCATTGGCACAGGCACCGATATAGCCATTGCCAGCGCCGACATTACGTTAATGCGCGGCTCTTTGCATGGTCTTGCCGATGCCATAGCGGTAAGTAACGCCACCATTGCCAATATTAAACAAAACTTGTTTGGCGCCTTTATTTACAACATAGCGGGTATTCCCATTGCAGCAGGGGTACTCTATCCCTTGTTTGGCTTATTACTAAACCCGGTGGTTGCCGGCGCTGCAATGGCATTATCATCGTTAACTGTGGTAACGAATGCGAATAGATTACGCTTTTTTAAAGCCAATAATTGATAACCCTAATGAGGAGCAATTGCTATGCTAATGGTTAACTTACTCGGAGCGATATTAATCGCGGTGATTATTTATTGGTTTTGGCTTTATAAACCTCAGCAAGTGAGCAGTGATGATAATAACGTCACTGTGCTGGTGAGTAACGGGGTTTACCAGCCAGCACAGATAAAAGTGGTCGCGAATAAGGCGTTAACGCTCACCTTTAACCGTCAAGACAGTGCCCCTTGTAGCGAAACGGTGATCTTTCCGCAACTTGAAATCAGTAAAACGTTACTAAAGGGTGAAGGCAATACCCTTGAGTTACCGGCACTGAAAGCCGGAGAGTATGACTTTCATTGCCAAATGCAGATGTATAAAGGCAAGTTAATTGCGAAGTGATCGCTGAGCTAAATGTGTTGCTAGCGCGTATTGGCTAAATATACACATTTAGCGCAATGGGACTGTTTACAGTTGATGAATAAATTAAACCCAAAAAAACTCTTGAATAGTAAATGGACTGCGGTTGCGGCAATTAATAAAGAAAAACACTTTATCATTGTTGCGGTTGAATTCGATGAAGACGGTGATGTTATTGAGTGCATGACCGAGGCGGTGATATCACACAATCAATATGCTATTGACTGGCGAGAGTTAAAAGATACAGAAAAATGGCGACAAGGCTGGCAGTAACACAAAACAGCGGATTGGAATAACCTCTCGTTGAAGGTTGCATAATGCCGCCATTCGCCATTTGGCAACAAAATAGCTAGTTGCTAAAGACTCGCGCTATTTTTATAAATATTAGCTAATAACTTTTAAATTCCTTTTTTTTCATACGGTTAAAATTGTATTTTAACCGTTATCTCTTCCATTAATTGCATTGTTCAGCTGCAGTTTATACTCATCGCAACTTAACCATTATTTCAGCTGTTATTTTAACCCAGCTGAGTCCTTTTTATTAAATTTAACTTATTGATTTAATTGGTATAATTTACAAAGTCAGATTAACTGTTGCCAAAAAGCAACAAAAATAACGACTTGCAACCATCCAGCTTCATCAATTTTCACCTAAGCTATTGTTATTTAATATTAAATAAAACATGGCATTGAAGTTGTAATACCTAAGCTGTATTTAGCAAAACACGATTAAAGTGCAACGGCTTTAATCATTATCCTATGAAGGAATTAGATGATGAAAACAGTTCAATCTACACTGGTATTAATGGCATTAGCTTCTTCATCAGCAGCTTTTGCAGCACCCGATTTTGACTCCCTTGATGTGGACGGTAATGGGGCGATTAGCCAAACAGAAGCATCCGTAGATGCAGAGTTAATGGAACAATTTCAAGAGCTTGATAGTGACCAAAATGGTGAACTATCAAACGCTGAATTTTCTAAGGCATAAGTTTACTAAAAGCAGCGTTTTCTACCCACGATGACACTAAGATTCTGAGTTGCCCAAGACAACCTAAGTAGGCAAGGGAGCCTGTGAAAAAGAATCATAAGGACATTTTATCATCGACGCTAACATTTAATTTTTTAATATTACCAATATGTGAAGGAATAAATTATGAAAAAGTTACAATCAACATTGGCTCTTATGGCACTGGCTTGCTCATCAGCGGTATTCGCTAACAGCGATTTTGACACCCTTGACGTAGATGGTAGTGGCACAATCAGCCAAGCTGAGGCTTCGGTTGACGCTGAATTAACGGCATTGTTTGCTGAGCTGGATATTGACGGTAATGGCGAGCTATCTAAAGCAGAGTTTGCTGAGTATTAATCACGCCGCCGTTGCTAGGTGCTTGTGCCGTAAATTAATGGCGCTATAGACACACATTAGACGCACTAAAAAGCAGCCAATTGGCTGCTTTTTAACGTTATTAAATAGGCTAATTAACTCAGCGCTTATCTTGCTCACGCTGGGCTTTAAAATCAGACTCTGCGTGCCACTGTGGCCAGTCACCATTGTTAGCCAGTTGGCTGGCGATATCAATAATTAACTCAATGTCTTGTTTTACACCGCCAAGTGACCAGCTGGGTGAATAGTCATCGGCTTCTTTATGATATTTATGGCTAATATAGTCGGGGTCGGTGTCGCCGAGGCTCATAAATAATAAGCTTGGCACGCCTTGTTTCGACAATGAAAAGTGATCAGAGCGGAAAAACAAGCCATTTTGCGGGCGCGGATCCATTTTTATGCTGCGGCCTTGGGCTTGAGCGGCCTTCGCTAAATAATCTTCCATTGCCGATAAGCCTTTGCCGTATTGCAAAACATAATCGGTTGCATCCAGTACGTTCATGCCATCAATATTGAGTAAAGCGACCATGTTACGAGTGGGGATCACCGCGCCAGTGGCAAACATTTCTGAGCCAATTAAACCGGTTTCTTCGGCGGTAAAGTTGGCAAATAGTATTGAGCGTTTAAACGGGGTTTGCTGATGTATGTTGCTCATAATGCGGGCAATTTCAAGCGTTGCGGCGGTGCCCGAAGCGTTATCAACTGCACCGTTATAAATTTTCGGACCACTGTCGGTTTGTTTAGTGCCAAAATGATCCCAGTGCGCGCTGATCACCACGTACTCGTCGGGTGCTTCACTGCCGGTTAGCTGGGCTACCACGTTATTAGATTTTGCGTGTGATACTGCGTTATTAAAACTTAAATTGGCTTTAAGGTTAAGCGCTGTGGCGCTAAAGTCTGGCTCTAACGCATGTTTTTTAAGTTGTTGATAATCTAACCCTGCCGCGGTAAATAGTTGCTCGGTGGCATCAATATGTAGCCAACCCATCACCGGTAACTCATCCACGTTATTATTGTTATCGATAAGGGTGTATTTGCTAGCCGTATTAGAGCTTTCTACTACGCTCCATGGGTACGCCGCAGGTGCTGTTTCGTGCACGATGAATACGGCAGCAGCGCCTTGACGTGTCGCCTCTTCATACTTGTAGGTCCAGCGCCCATAGTAGGTCATGGCATTACCGTTAAATAAGCTGTCATCTTGTGTGGCAAAGCCTGGGTCGTTCACTAGCATCACCACGGTTTTACCCGTTACATCGATGCCGGCGTAATCATTCCAGTTATATTCTGGTGCATTAATACCATAGCCAACAAACACCACCTCAGAGTTGCGCACATCAATAATGGGTTGTAGTTGCTTAGTGCGCGCGGTGAAGTCTTTACCCGCGGTAAAACTTAACTCGCCAATCTGTAACTGCATCGTTTGATCAGCCGTTACCTTTGCCATGGTTACAGGTTGTAAAAACTTACCTTGGTAAGCACCCGTTAAACCAGCAGCTTGGTACTGTTTTGCTAAATAGTTAATCGTTTTTACTTCGCCC
>NZ_JBFJHD010000056.1:0-16573 GCF_041613455.1 Pseudoalteromonas sp.
AGTACGGTTTCTTTGCCGTTATAGGTTGCCGCGCCGGTTCTGAGCTGTTTGCCCAAACGCACGTCAGCCACATCTTTTATACGCACCGGAGCATCATCGCGCTTAGCAACAACCGTATTGGCTATGTCATCAATGGTTTTAAGTTGCCCCGGTGAGCGTACTAAGTACTGTCCGTCAAAACGTTCTATAAATCCGGCACCTTGATTACTGTTGTTTAACTCAAGTGCCGTAATTACATCGCTTAGCGTGAGCTTATACGCAATCAGCTTTTCGGGGATGGGCGCTACTTGGTACTGGCGCTCAAAGCCCCCTTGGCTGTTTATTTCGGTAACCCCTTTAACTTTTAACAGCTGCGGGCGAATAACCCAATCTTGCAAGGTACGTAAGTCTTCGGCGTTAAATGGCGTGCCATCATCTTTTAAGGCACCTTTATTTGCATGCACCGAGTAAGTAAAAATCTCCCCAAGGCCACTGGCAATGGGCCCTAAGTTTGGCTCAATGTTGGCAGGCAGGTCTGAGCGAATACTTTGAATACGCTCTGTGATCTGTTGCCGTGCCCAGTAAATGTCGGTGCCTTCGTTAAAAATAACGGTAACTTGCGACAGCCCATAACGCGAAATCGAGCGAGTGTAATCAAGCTTAGGAATGCCCGCCATGGCGGTTTCAATTAAATAGCTAATGCGCTGCTCGGCTTCAAGCGGAGTAAACCCCGGCGCTTTGGTATTTATTTGCACTTGCACGTTAGTAATATCGGGTACCGCATCTATTGCTAAATTTTTCGTGTTGTATACGCCAAACCCGGCAAATAAAAGCGTCAGCGCAAGTACCATTATGCGGCGTTTAACCGCAAACGAAACGATCCAGTTAATCATGCTGCCTCCTAGTGTGAATGGCTTGCGCCGCTTTTTAAAATATCGGCTTTGATCACATAACTATTTTCTGTTACGTACTCAGTGTTTGGCGAGAGCCCCTCAAGCACTTCTACCCACTCACTGTTTTTAGCACCGAGTTTTACAGGGCGTACTTCAAACACATTACCGCTTTTAATAAACACACTGGGTTTGCCGTTAAATTCCTGAACCGCCATCGCTTTAACGCGTAACGCTGCATCTACCTTGGCGGTGCTGATATCGCTATTTACATGCATACCCGGTCGCCAATGGCCGTCTGGGTTTTTAAGCGCAACGCGGGCGCGTGCAATATGGCCGCCGCTCATCATCGGCGCGATAAAAAACACTTCGCCTTGTGCATTTAAATGATGATGTAGGTCGTATACTTTAGCGTTTTGCCCGAGGGCCAGCTTTTCAATATTTTCAGGAAAAGCCGAGAGCTCTACCCACACGGTTTCAAGATTTACTATTTGCATTAGCGCACTCGTTGCAAGCTCACCGCGCTTTAAATATTGCTCGGTAATAACACCGCTTATCGGGCTTTTTATGCTGTAATTTTGCAGCGTTTCGCGGTTGGTTACACTGGCAAGTTGGTCGCCTTTTTTAACGCTTTGACCAATGCTAACAAATATATCGTTCACTAAACCGATGTAAGGCGCCATCACCTCAACCGTGCCGTGCGCAGTTGGCGCTATCACCCCAAATAAAGTATCGGTGAGCTCAACTGTGCCGCTTCGTGCTGTCTCAGTTTTAATGCCTGCGCGTGCAATTGCCTGCTCACTCAGTGTGGTGCGCCCTTCAGCTTGCTGATAATGATAATTAATTTTCGCCCCTTGATAACTTGCCATAACGTCAAGTGTAAATGAGTGCGGCTCGTTCACACTGACGCTACTAACTAAGTAGTCGCCTTCGGCTGTAAAGCGAATAAGCTGTGGTTTTTCACTTAGACGCTGCAGCTTTATGGTCACGTCTAACTGGTTTATATCAACCGCTTTACCGTTATTAAAGCCATATATTCGCAGTTCAGTGTTGCCGGCAAACGGGGTTAATTTAAGCTCTAAATCTAACGCGTTATTGGTTAACAAAAAGCCGCCGTGGGGGCCTTTTTGTGTGTGCTCGTCTTTATGGCCTTCTTCATGATGATCATCCGATGCCATAGCCGTGTTACTTAAAAGTGGCAATGCAACTAGCTGTGTTATAAGTAATGCGATAAGTGTTTTATTCATGATTGCTCAGTCTCAATTAAAGGTTGGCCAATTAAACGCTCAAGGGTAAGGTGCAGTTGGTAAAGCTCGCTATGCGTAGTGATAAGTGCGCGTTTAGAATCAAATAACGCTTGTTGGGCGTCGAGTAATTGCAGCACCGAGATTTGCCCTTGCTGATAACTGTTTAAGCTTTGCTTGATAAGTGTTTGCGCATGTGGAATTACCTGCTGTGATAACAGCTTTGCTTGCAGCGTTTTACCTTGGTAATACGCATAAAGCGTACGTACTTGTTGGCGCAGTTGCATACGCAATTGCCCTTGCTGCTGGCTAAGCAATTTAAGTTGCTGCTCTGCCGCCGCAATATTACCGCGATTAGCATTACTCAGCTGCAGCGGCATAGAAAACGACAATAACAACGAGCTGGTGTCAGTTTGCTGGTTGTAACGCACACCGCCAGCAAGCGTAACATCGTTTTCCCCGTTGGCTTGTTGCAGCGATAAATTAGCCGTTTGCTGTATATATTGCTGCTGTAGCAGTGCAAACTCAGGGGCTGTATTTACCGCATCCAGTAAGGCTTGCTCACGCTTAAGCTTAAGCGAAATAACGTTCGCTAAATCACCCGCATAATAATCGCTTATCAGCGGCTGCTGCCAAAGCTCATTAAGGGCTAAACGCGCGCGTTCAAACTCACTGTGTAGCATGGCTGCACTTAGCTCTACTTGGCTTAATGCGTAGCGCATACGGGTTACATCGGCTGCCGAAACAGCTCCCGCTACAGCACGCCTTTCAATTGCGTTAAGCGCCTGCTTAACGGTCCTTTTACGCTCCTTATTTAACGCTATTAATGCTTGGTATTTAAGTACCTGATAATAACGCTCGGTGGTGGTTGCCAATAGCGCCAAGCGCATATTTTTATATTCAATGGTTTGCGCTTTTATATTTGCGGTCGCGTAATTTATTCGGCTTTGGCGCTTATTCCCAAGCTCTATAAGCTGACTAAGGCCAAGCGTAAACGCAGCGCCTTGCACACCACGCGCATCGTTAGTACCCAGCAGGTTTTCAACTTCAACACTCACTACGGGGTTAGGCGACAATGCGGCTTGCGATTTAAGCGCACTCGCGATTTTTTGCTGATAAGGGTAACGTTTTAATATCGGGCTTTGTTGCTCGGTTTGTGTAAGCGCCTGCTGAAGCGTTAATACGTTTTGATTTTCGCTGTTAGCCAATGCGCTAACTGCAGGCAATGCGCACAGTAGCGCCACCAGCATTATTGGTTTTTTATTCATCTAGCATGTCCGTTTTTTAACAAACAATATTAACTTGAGCACGCTGTCGGTTTTTAAAAACAAACATCATATGCACTCAAGTAACCTAAATATGCATATAACACAGCCCGTTAATCTAGGCGCTATTCATGCATGCTATTTTATTAAGGTGAATTAAAACTAGCTCAGTGAAATTGGAGGGCGCGACATAGGTGGATAAATTAATCCACAATAGCGTACTAAAAATGCAGGGGTACGTTGCTCAGGGTTGATTGACTGGTTTACTGTGCTGTTATAGCCACAGTGGCAATGTTGATGAGCATGAATTTCGGCTGCTGCTTGAGCCTCGTTTAGGTTTTCATCAGCAGTCATATTTGTGTGTAACTGTGAGTCGGTTAAGTGTTTCACGTCTTGTTGTAAATGATACGCCGCACCATCACAGCTAATAAAGCTGTGTACCAGTACTAAAAGTATCACTATTAAAAAACGCTTTGAATGCATTGTCTGCCTACACACCTTAACCATAAGGCTCTTCTAATACTTGAATATAAAATGAGTCGGCAGCATAATAAAGCTTCTAGTTACTGGAAGGTCAACATGCAAATCAAGCAACTTGCACAGTTAGTTAGTATTAATGCCAAAACAATTCGCTATTACGAGCAAATACACCTTATTCCAGCACCAAAAAGAATGAGCAATGGCTACCGAGTTTACAGCCAAGCCGATGCAGAACGGCTTATTTTTATTCGCCGTTGTCGCGATTTACACATTCCGTTAGACGCTATTAAAACCCTGCTTGCTGCGCAAACATGCGGTGACAAGTCGTGTGCTGAGGTTGACGATATTATTGAACAGCAATTAATTAAAGTACGCGCCGCACAAAAAGAACTAAAAAAGCTCGAATTATCGCTTGCCTGTTTATTAACTAATTGCAGTGCAAATACGATTAACGACTGCCAAATAATAAAACAATTAAATAGTTAATACGCATAAAAAAACCGCTAGCGTTGGCTAGCGGTTTTTATCAGCAATGCTTTAAATTAAGCAACTGCTTGTTGTAAAATTTCACGGCTTTCTTTTAGTGTAATTGCTTGGTTTTCACCAAGCGCCACCATGCCGTGCGCTTCAAGTTTGCCAATAATATTGTCAATCGCTGCGGCTTTATCGTCGCCATGTTCAGTAAGCTGTGTGGCTACGTCAAGACTGTGGTAAAACGCTTCAATTGCTTGAATTGTTTGCTCGGCTAAATCGTCAGATTGTGCCAGACCAAATACGTTTTTACCCATTTGCTCAAGTTTCGCTTTTTTAACTGCGAATTGGTTGCGCAGTAAAGAAGGCTGCACAATAGCTAATGAACGCGCATGGTCAACACCGTAAGCTGCTGTTAATTCATGGCCAATCATGTGGGTGGCCCAATCTTGTGAAACACCCGAACCAATTAAGCCGTTAAGGGCTTGGTTCGCTGCCCACATAAGGTTTGCACGCCATGCGTCGTCTTGGTTTGCAAAGTTATCGCCGAGTGTTTTAAGCGCTTTTAACAATGCCTCTGCATAACCATCTTGAACAAGTGCACCTTCAGGAAAAGTGAGGTATTGCTCACAGGTATGCACCCAAGCGTCTACTAAGCCATTTACCAGCTGGCGCTGCGGTAATGTTTTCATTACATCAGGGTCCATTATGGCAAATTTAGGTTGTACTGCTGGAGACATAAACGGCAGTTTTTGTTTTGTAGCGGCTTTACTTACGACTGAGCCTTGATTTGACTCAGAACCTGTTGCAGGTAATGTAAGTACTGCACCTATGGGTAATGCGCTAGTTACTTTATGCTTACCCGTTGGAATATCCCAACCTTCCCCATCATATACAGCCGATGCGGCAATGTATTTAACGCCATCAATTACTGAGCCGCCGCCAACACCCAGTACAAAATCAACATCTTGCTGTTTACAAATTTCCACTGCTTGATCTAGTACTTCAATGGTTGGGTTAGCTCCCACTCCTGAGAACTCTAACCAATCAAATCCTTCAAGCGCTGCAGCAACTTGGTCGTACACGCCGTTGCTTTTAATTGAACCGCCGCCATACACAACGAGTACTTTTTGATCTTTGCCGATCAAATCAGTTAGTGAGGCTATTTGTTGTTGGCCAAATTGAATTAGGGTTGGGTTTACGTAGCTAAATTTCATTATTTTTGCTCCTGAGTGACGGTTAATTATGAAACACTTTATTATTTAATAACCAAATAAAATGTTGATGGATGCATATTAATGGCAAAACAAACATAAAAAAAGCCACATAAAACGCAAAAGCTTGCCTAAAACTATCAACCTTGATATTTTATGCCTTTACTCGCATTAACAAGACGTTTATATGCCCACTATCGCCGCTATGTTGCAACACTATGCCGAGCAACAACAATTGCTCGATTTTGAAGGTACCATGGAAACCGATATTGCGGGGGTATACTTTCACCGTGCAAGTAAAAGCTCACCGCGCCAACCGCTAATTTATAATTCAGGTATTATTGTGGTTGGCCAAGGCCATAAAGTAATCCATTTTAACGATCATAAAATACACTATGGTGCCGGTGATTATTTGGTATTGGGCGTACCAGTGCCATTAGAGTGCGAAGCGTTTACTGATGACAATTTACCGGTACTAGGCATTGCCATTGATATTGATCCGGCGCTGCTGCATAAGCTGGTCAATCAAATGGCTCAGCATCAAAGCGCTGCGCCACTGCGTGAGTGTCGGCAACTTAGTGGGGTGCAATCGGCTAAACTTGATAGTGCAATGGAACAGGTCACTAAGCGTTTATTAGCCGTACTTAGCAACCCATTAGAAGCGGACATATTTGGCGAAGATATAGTAAAGGAGTTAGTGTATAGGGTGCTTTGCGGCCCACAAGGGCATACTTTATTTGGCCTTGCGATGCACGATGGGCACTATGCACGCATCGCGCGCACCCTCTCAATTATGCACAGCGACTATGCTAAACCGATTACTGTTGAGGCATTAGCCGAGCAGGTAAATATGAGTATTTCCTCGTTTCATCGCGCCTTTAAGCAAGTTACGTATGAATCGCCGCTGCAATATTTAAAAAAGCTGCGTTTAGCCAAAGCAAAAACCCTGATCACCACTCACGGCACTAAAGCCAATGAAGCAGCGTTACTGGTAGGCTACACTAGCCCATCGCAATTTAGTCGTGAGTTTAAACGCCACTTTAATAAAACCCCACGAGACATGTTGCTGCAGTAAGCCACGGTGGTTAATTAATATTAAGGCAGCGCTTGGGCATTATTATAAGTGCTTTGTTTGATATATTTATGATTAAAGAAATGACTAAAAAGCAGCGTAAAGAGCATGCAATTTACGCTGGCAATCGCATAAACCTGCCAAATCAAAAAGTCATGCGGTAATAACCAAGCAATAGTTGCAAAAAAAATACAGCCCCCTAACGAGCCAATAATACCACCGTTAAGTAGCTTAAACGCCGACTCTTTTTTATTACTGGCATACGCTATGCTACCCATCACCGCTAAAATCACCGGAAACGTCGAGAGTAGACCACTCCAAGCGGCCCCCAGATGCGCCGATAAAAACGTAATTAATACAATAAAGCTGCTCACTAACACTATTTTTATCGGCAGCTCCCATTTTGAATTTAATGGTTGAGCATCTACCAGCAGTTTTATTTTTGTCGTCGCAAACGTTAAGACTAATAAAACGCAAAGTGAGAATAAACACGCAAGCAAAATACTCACTGGTAGCAGCAAAGTGAAGACACTAAATAAGCACCAACAACTTAAAGCAATCAATAACGACTTCACAATACCAAACTTGTGCGCAGTCGCCAGATAGGTAAAGCAAAATAAGCCTATACCGCTC
Source organism: Pseudoalteromonas sp. (assembly GCF_041613455.1). Taxonomy (GTDB): domain Bacteria; phylum Pseudomonadota; class Gammaproteobacteria; order Enterobacterales; family Alteromonadaceae; genus Pseudoalteromonas. Next base: position 7,249 of record NZ_JBFJHD010000056.1, read on the forward strand.
ATACCATATAAAGCGCCCACAGCTGAGTTAGCTGCAAACAGCTTACCTTGCTCTACAGCGATGAAATACGAAATAGGCCCGGAGGTAATGGGTAAACCCGGAATAATACCACTGATAAAACTACCAAACTTTTTTTGCGCATAGGCAATAAACACTAGTAATAGTGGAGCAACCATTAATTTTACAAACATGGCTAATAATAAAAGGTGAGAAATTGGTTAAATTCTACTTACTTCGTGGAGTCAGTCAATTGAAATTATAGCAATCGCATAAAGTCAGTGAGCAATTACAGCGCTAATAAAATGACCGAACATTAAGCTCAGAATGATTATACCCACTTGTTTTATATAAGTTATTTTAAACATAACAAGTAAACTGTTTAATCAGCTAGCCTCTTCATGTGTTTAATAAGGCGGGAATGAGATGAATTAATATCATCTATACACAGGGGATGGTTAAATAATACATAACATGGGGAAAAGGTTGCCCTACCAAGGTAGGGCGAACACTCATTAGCCTTTTTTGAATAAAACCTCTGGATTAACCATGGTTTTCATTTCAATAACGTTACCGTTGGGATCTTCAATAAAAAACGTTTCTTGCTCAAATTCATCGCCAACAAAACGACGATACGGTTTATCTAAATAAACTAAGCCTGCTTGTTCAATACGTTGTTTTAGCGCATTAAATTCATCTTCTGATAAATGAACGCCAAAATGAGGCACCGCTACAGCTCCCATATCTACATCGTGGCGAACTGTTGGTAAGCGCTCTTCGCTTTGGTGCAAAGTTAATTCGTTACCCCATAGATCAATGTCGACCCAACGACCTTCTTCACTATTTCCCGTTTTACAACCTAGTACGTCGCAGTAAAACTTTTTAGCGGTAGTTAAATCGCCAGCCGGAATAGCGAGGTGTAAACAGTTAGACATAAATTACCCTTGGTTATCACATTGAACAAATTAAAAACGTTCGCATTATACATACTTTGTAATTTATAGAACATTAACAGCGTTATTTTAAGCTATTCAATGCAGCTAATTTTTAGCTTGCCACGAGCAATTACGCGCAGCAATCGCGCCGCTGACTATTAGCTAGTCGATTAAAATATAGCTTAATACTGTTAAAGCGAACATGGTTACTTTAAAATACGCCGCTAAAGGTAACGGGTTGCGCGCTATGTTGAAGTTTTTACTATTAAAGTTTTTCACGTTTTTTATCGGCTGTTTATCGTGTTTTATCATGCATACCGCATTAGGCTTGCCGGTTGTTATCGCCGCCGCCCTTACCGGCCTAGTTGGCTCGTTTATCCCGTTTCCTAACAGCTACACTACCCACCCTTATGCAGCCATTTACGCTGGCAGTTTTGCTGGCATGTGTTCAAGCAGCTTAATTTCCAGTTATTGGGAAATTGCTATCATCTCCACCATCGGCGCAGCAATATACGTGCTAACTAGAAATGCTTTTTTAGGTTTTGGCGGTCGCTTAGGCAGTGTCGCTTTTGCCAGCGTAGCGTTGTTTTCTTTAGCTAAGGGGTTAACTCTATGAGTGTAGACTCGGTATTGATCGCACTTATTGCCGCCTTTGCAACCTTTTATTTAGCGCAGCATAGCCGCTTTAATGCTATTAGAGCCTCAGCTTCATTAACCATTATGGCGTACTTGGTTTTTGCACTGCTTAACTTAGATGCCGAGTTATACGGGGTGATTTTTTTTGGTGGCACCTTTATTGGCATGAGTGCCCCACACCGCTTTGGGGTGTTTACCCTTACTAGTTCAGCGATTATTTTTTCGTTACTGTTTGAGTACTTAGTGCCGATACTTGACGGTTACGGCGGCGCCTTAGGCACCAGTGCATTTTTAGCAATTTGTATTTGCCACTTATTTATAATTTTAGGCGCACCACGCAGTAAAAATATCGCAATTCGACGAGGAAAATAACCCACTCAATGTGAGCTGGTTGGGTAACCAAATACTACTTTTAGTTTGGCTGTAATGCCTTTAGCTTTACATGCCGTTTTAACTAAATGTGTCCATTGATGAAAGGTGATTTTGATCGGGTTATTACTGTTTAACTGCCCAACTATGCCATAACTACACGGTTTTTCCTCCAGCTCTTCAGCGTAACTGCCAAATAACTTATCCCAAATAATTAGCACGCCGGCAAAGTTTTTATCGAGATAACCGGGGTTAATAGCGTGGTGCACGCGATGATGCGACGGGGTATTAAATAGCGTTTCAATCCAGCCTAACTTACCAACCACTTGGGTGTGCACAAAAAACTGAAATGCTAAATTGAGTGCCACCACGGTAAAAACGTGCAGTGGCTCAAAGCCAATTAATATTATTGGCAGCCAAAATAACCACATTCCCGCCAGCGGATACATTAAACTTTGCCTAAATGCGGTGGTAAAGTTCATCTTGGTGGAGCTGTGATGCACTACATGTGCGGCCCATAGCCAGTGAATATGATGCGACGCTTTATGAAACCAGTAATATAAAAAGTCTTGCAGGACAAAGGCTGCAAACACCGTTACTAACGACAGCTCAATATCAAATAACCGATACTGGTGCAGCCAATAAAAAAACGGCATTAATAACAGTAATGCAATTGCATCTGCCGCCTGATGCATCAGCGCTAATGCCGTATTGGCAAGGCTATCGGCTATATCGTAATAGCGCCGGTGCTTAATAAACTCATAGCTTACAAACGCTATAAATAACGGGCTAAGGGCCAGCAAAATAACTTCAATACTCATTATTCCCCCTGATTAAAATTAGCCGCGAGCTTTTGTAGGGCGTGGGTGATGTCTTTTTTAATAAACAAGCTAACCATAAAAGAAGGTAAAAACCACGGTGCTTTACAACGAATATGGTAACGAACCTCAGTACTACTAGGCGTGGTATTTAACGGCTGAAAGTATATATCGCCACGATGCGCAGCCACCGGTTTATTACCCATAATTTGATAGCTTATTTGTTTATCATTCGCCGCTGTGATCTGCTCATTAAAGGTATACCCTAGAGTCGTCACTTGGCGTATGGCACCTTTTCCGCCCACTCTTTCCCCGTTATTTTCTGCTTTTATTAGGGTAAATTTTGCATTAAAAAATCGTTTTAACTGCGCATGCTCAAGCAAACAATGACTAAGCTGTCGTGGCGTAGCAGCTATTTTTTGCGTGACGGTTATTGAGATCATAATACACCCATAGGCTCGTTATATAGCACTAGCATACAAAAGCATTTAGTGGCAGACTTGCTGTTACGCGACGATTTTTTAGCTTTAGACGACAAATGCATACTCTTGCCGATCACTACTTTTCAAGCTGCCTTGATTACCTAGAAACACGCGGCCTTACTAGCCAAAGTGTTTTATCGGCTATTGGTTTTAATGAATATAGTAATCAACAAACGCAGCAATTGGCACCACGTATTAGCTTGCACAGTTACAATGCGCTGCTTAACTACGCAGCGCACACGCTCAATGAACCATTATTTGCTTTTAAATTAGGCCAGCATATTCGTACCGCCGACTTTGGAGTTTTAGGCTATTTAATTGAGTCGAGTCGTGACTTGGCCAGTGCCATCGCAGCGCTACTGAATTACGACAGTTTAGTGGCCGATATTGGTAAAGCCGAATTTGAACAACAAGGTAATTTAGCGGTGATCCGCTGGCGAGCAAATGCCCAGTGCTCAGCGCACGTGGTGCTGCGTAACATGACCGCCTGGGTGAGTGTAATTAGGCAATTACTGCATTCGCAACTGGCGCCAGCTGCTATTTACTTTACCCAAGCGTGGTCAATCGATGAAACAAGCATCCTAGCGGATTGGTTTAATTGCCCTGTTAATACCCACACACAGTATAACCAAATCACTTTTCCAAGCAGTTATTTAGCACTAGCGTTTAAAACCGATAATTCACAGGTTAATCGCCTATTTAAACAAGCCTCAGAGCAACAATTATCGCAGTTTAAAAGCCAACAATTATTAACTGAAAAAATCAGCCAGATTTTAATAGCTAAAAGTGAGCTAAGTGATTGCAACTTAATACGTACCGCCAGCGCTTTAAACATGACCCCCAGAACACTGCAACGGCATTTAAAGCGGCAACAAAGCTCGTTTGCACTGTTGCTTGAACAAGAACGAAAAAGACGGGTGAGCTTATATTTAAGTAAAGAGCCGTTAACAAATATAGCGTTTAAGTTGGGGTTTAACGATCAAAGCTCATTTAACCGTGCGTTTAAACGCTGGTATGGCTGTAGCCCCAAGCAATATATAAATGCAAGCAACAAAAATGACTAAGCCGATGCAATGCATCGGCTTTTTGCAGGCGCTGGTTATTACACCATTTATTTGCCTATCGCTTGTTTGGCAAATAATTGTTTGATTGGCCCTAAGTTATCAACTAATGACAACCCTGCACCACGGATCAGCTTTTTAATTGGGTGTGAGCCGGCAAACAGCTCTTTTAACCCCTGCATCATGGCAATGTGTTTTTGTGCATCGAGTTTACGGCTACGTTCGTAATCACGCAGGGTACGTTCACTGGCAAATTCTTTACTGTCGTCGCTTAATAGGGCGATTAAATAGGCGGCGTCTTTAAGCCCTAAGTTCATACCTAGCCCCGCCAATGGGTGAATGGTATGCGCTGCATCGCCGATTAATACGACCTTGCCCGCCACCCATTGTTGCGCGTAACGCATTTTAAGTGGAAAGGCGACCCGCTTACTTTGCACTGTACACAAACCACATTGGCCATCTATTGCTGCCATAACCGCCTTATTAAAAGTGCTGTCGTCCATAGCGAGTAATTCGTCGCAATGCGCTGGGCTGCTAGACCACACAATTGAATGGGTGTGCGCATCGCTTAATGGTAAAAACGCTAAAGGCCCTGTAGGTAAAAACACTTGGCGTGCGGTATTGGCGTGTGGCTCGGTGGTTTTAACCGTGGCCACCAAGGCATGATGATCGTAATCTTGAAAACTGAGCGCCATATTAAACTGCTGGCGAATTTTTGAATTGGCGCCATCAGCGGCCACCAGCAATTTAGCTATAATTGGCTCGCCATTATTTAAAGTAATAAATACATCGGAGTCAGTTTGATGAATTTGCTGATAACTGCTGTCAAACAGCAGCGTGGCATTCGCTTGCTGTTCTAATTCTTTGGTCAGTGCATAACGAATGATATCGTTTTCTACTATGTGACCTAAATTTTCTAGCTCAAGCTGCTGACTATTAAAGGCTATTTTACCAAAACTGTCGGCGTCACGCACATCCATATGGGTATAAGCACAGGCACGCTGCGCCATAATGTGTGGCCATACGTTAAGTTGTTCGAGCAAGGTTTGACTGGCTATGCTCAGCGCACTGACACGCATACCATATTCTGCGCTGGGGGGCGTTTGTTTAGCCGCCGCATCAACAACAACCACGCTAATATTCGCTTTTGCCAATCCCAACGCTAAGGTTAAGCCAACGCTGCCACCGCCAACAATACATACCTGAGCTTGTTTCATAAACACTTACCTTGTTTAACTTGCCCCATTAATTGCTTTGCCAGTGGGGCTTTTAAAGAGGGGAATAAATCCATGCTGAATAATCCAATACTACGTCCTAGCGCCAGTACTCGCGATGAATTTGAAAACAACCTGACCAATGCGTCGGTGAGTGTCATCACAGTATTAATATCGCCTTTACGCTGCTGAGCATAGTCACGCGTAAACGCATAACTGCCTAATTCATGTTTGCTGCTGGCAATTAAATTACTCAATACTTGCACATCGCGTAGCCCTAAGTTAAACCCCTGCCCTGCAATAGGATGGATCGCATGCGCAGCATTCCCAATAACCACAGTACGGTGCGCGGTTAATGACTCCACTTGGCCATAAACTAACGGATAATTGCCGCGCATACCCACTTTAATAAACCGCCCAGCACGATAACCAAACGCTGTTTGTAGTGCCGTTAAAAAGTCGCTATCACTGAGTGCCATATGCTGTGCTATATCCGCTTGCTGCATACACCACACTAAAGAGTAGCGTGAGTTACTCATAGGCAACAGTGCCATGGGGCCATTTTGTGTAAAGCGTTCATAGGCGTGGTTATTGTGTCCACCGGCAACTTCAATATTAGCGATAATCGCCCCTTGCGAATACCCTTGTGTATTAAACCTGAGCCCTAGCAAGTTTCGGCTTGGTGACTGTGCACCATCGGCAATCACCACCAGTTTTGCCGACAATTGCTGCGTGCTTTGCAAAGTTAACAGGTTGCAGTGTAACTGTGAGGTGATGCTGGTTACGCTATCGGGGCAAAACACACTGATGTTGGCGTGGGCTAAATGTTGGTGTAGCGCACGGCCAAACGGGTTAACCTCGACCACATAGCCTAATGACGGCTTATTAAATTCTGCGCAGTTAATATGCGCTTTACCAAAGTGACCGCGATCGGACACCGTCACGTTGTTAATTGCCGCCGCGTAGGGTGCATGATGCTCAAATAACTTTAAGCTTTGTAAATACTCAACCGACTGCTGAGCCAATGCAATGCTTCTATCATCAAAGCTTGGGTGATAGTCCCCCGTGACTTGATGAGCTTCCACCACCGCAACACTTAAGTGCGGAGCGGTGTTAGCGATACTTAAGGCACAGCTAGCCCCCACTAAGCCACCACCAATAACAACGACATCAAACTGCTCAGGCACCTTTATCTCCTCGTGTTATCCATGTGTATTGCTTTGCATTAGTGCTTCTATCTCGCTAATCGTTTTTGGCACACTCGCGGTTAGGTTCTCAAAACCTTGCGCGGTCACTAATACGTTATCTTCAATGCGAATGCCAATACCTTGGTATTGTTGTGGTGCGGCGGAGTCTTTACTTATGTAGAGCCCAGGTTCAATTGTCAGTACCATACCCGGCTGAAACGCCCGTTCTTGATCGTTTTGCTTGTAGTCGCCCACATCGTGCACGTCTAACCCTAACCAATGCCCTAAACCATGCAAATAAAACTCTTTACAGGCTTGTTGCGCCATTAATTGCTCAAAGTCGCCAGTTAAGATGCCTAAATCGAGTAACCCTTGCGTCATTACTTGCATAGCTAGTTTATTTGCCTGCGATAAGTAACCACCGGGTTTTATTTCATTAAAAGCAACCTGTTGCGCCTGTAAAACAATATTATACAGCGCGGCTTGCGCGTCACTAAACTTACCATTAACGGGAAAGGTACGAGTGATATCGGCCGCATAACCTTGTAATTCGCAGCCCGAGTCAATCAGTACTAAATCGCCATTTTTTAACACATCACTATTGTCGGTGTAATGTAAAATATTGGCGTTATCGCCACTACCAACAATTGTGCCGTAAGCGGGGTAGCGTGCCCCCTGCATCGCATAATGATGATGTAACTCGGCTTCTAATTGGTATTCTGTGGCGCCCGGGCGGGCAAAACGCATGGCGCGCATATGTCCTTTCGCACTAATGTCGCATGCTTGGCGCATCACAGCTATTTCACTGGGTGATTTAAATAAGCGCATTTCGTGAATTAACGGGCGCACATCTTTAATGGTTGCAGGTGCTTTATTGCCTTGTTTTGGCACGTTGCGCAAGCTTGCCAGCAGCGAAAAAATTTGCCCGTCAAACGCCGCATAAACCCCTTGGGCGTAATACAATACCTGCTTGCCACTCACCAGCGTGGTTAGTTGCGCGCTGAGCTCACTTAAAGCAAATGTTTGCTCAAATAAGTAGTCACTCTTAGCCGCTGCAAAGCCAATCCGACGGCCATGCCACACTTCGGCTAATGGGTCTTTATCACGACAAAATAGAGTGCTGGGCGTATCGCTACCGGGGATCAGCACCAGTACCGCGTCGGGCTCGTTAAAGCCGGTTAAGTAAAAAAAGTCACTGTCTTGTCTAAATGCATATTCGGTATCACGACTGCGAGTTACTTCGCTGGCAGCCGCAATAATAGCCACACTGTTTTCATCCATTTGTGCCAGTAGGCGCTCACGGCGTGCTTTAAATTCAGACTTTTGTATTTCAACCATGGTGAACAAACCCATTTATCGTTGTGATCATTAATGCAGTGTTTTTTTAGTACTTTGGCTAGTTTGCTCTTTGCCTAGCTCGGCAAAACACAGTAGTGCCGAAACGCGTACGTACTCAATTACTTCATGCAGGGCTTGGCTGTCTGCTTCACTTTCTTCAAAGGTAGTATCTAGGCGAGTAATTTCACTAAAGTCGCTGATCACTTCTTTTACATCGGCTGATAATTTACCGTAGTCTTTTTGTTTTAAACCAAATCCTAACATAAACCCAGCAACCCAAGACACTAAGCCATTGGCCTGATCGATCAGTGTTTCATCGTCGTTAGGTAAAAATAAGTCAAACTGAAACGCCTCGTCATTAAAGCTTGCCACTACTTGTTTATAAATAGTGCCAAAAAACAGCTTTAAGTCATTGCTAAACGATTCACCATCGTTGAATACATCGCTTAATAAACCTAAGTATTCTTTATCATCAATACTTAATCCACAGGCTAATAGGCCACTAATTACGCCATGTGCTTCAGCGGGTGATACAAATATTTCGTTTTTTTCTAAAAGCAGTTGCGCTTTCTCGTAATCTGGTAAGTCGTTCATGGTTTAGTCTTCACTTTGCTAATTAAGACAATGCTACCACTCGATAAAAAGCAACTCCAATTAATTCTAAGAGGAAGCATCAATAGCGCTAAAAATAACGCGTTGCGCGGCGTAAATAGCGTAACAACAGATATCACAGTGCTCGGTCAAAAAGTACGCCAACATGTAAATAATAAGCTACCAGTGCCCAATAACTGCGCGAACAAAAGAATATTTCACTTTTGGGGTTTAAGCTTTAGACTATGTCTTATATACTGGATTTGTTCCCTGGGGTGTTGGAGCTTGGTTAAGTCCCTGAGCCGATAAATTTTATACCAGGATTTCTGTTCGTCTACTATTGTGCAAGCTCGGCATGTACCGAGAAGCCTACGGTAAACCGCAGATTTCCGCCCTGAAACCTCAAGGTTTCAGGACTGACACCAAACACCGCATCTTGGGGAACACCTTCTTTTATAGCCTAGGCTCTAGGTTCTCAAGCATTTATCTATAACTAAACTTTTCCTTAGCTTTGACCTTTAAATATATCGCACTGCGTTTCCACAGCACGATGTTTAATGTTATTTCTCGCGCCTAACAGCTATTTAAAGCAGCCCTGAACACGATCCATTAGCATGTAGTTTACCGGTACCAGTAATAAGGTAATAAAGGTGGCGAAAATAATGCCAAAACCTAAACTGACCGCCATGGGGATCAA
>NZ_JBFJHD010000057.1:0-16137 GCF_041613455.1 Pseudoalteromonas sp.
AGTGAACCTGCGCCACTTACAGCGAGGTCGGTACACTCATTTCTAAGCTGCCTGTGCGGCAGTGAACGCCATCCCTGTTTTAGCGTATGGCTTTTTATTTTTCTAAGCTGCCTGTGCGGCAGTGAACTTTTTAGTATGGATAATTCTTTACTGGTGTCATTTCTAAGCTGCCTGTGCGGCAGTGAACACGAGCAAGGCAACTACTTGTCAGGGCGTAAATTTCTAAGCTGCCTGTGCGGCAGTGAACTATCTATGACTGCTACATTTGCCATTGCCAGCTTTCTAAGCTGCCTGTGCGGCAGTGAACAATAGAATATCAGCATAAAAATAAGTTACAACAAGCGATTAAGGTAAATTATGACTTTTTACCTTATATTTATCGTTTATTGTAACTCATTGTTTAATTGACTAATTTTTAAAGAGCAAATATAAAGGGTTAAAAACAAGGTACGGTGGCTATTTCCTTACCTAATCCGTAACAATTAAATTCCCCCTCTTTCATATTGCTGGCAATTTTATGCTCAATAAAAAGTTTAAATTGTTTATCTTTCGTTAAACTTCTAACATTAATAAATGGCAATGTAGATTGTTCGTCATCAAAACCCTCATAATGTTGTAACGCTTGCTCATACGACTCATCATGTCGTTTAGCCCTGCGTCTTGCTAGTCGTTCTCTATTGGTTGTAAATTGCTTGCGCCTAAAACTAGCATACTTATCTACTGATTCAGGCACCGCTTTGATAGATGAGATATGCACATAATCTTCAAAACGCTTTAACCAATGTTGAATGTTTAATTGTTTTAATCGCTGCTCTTCTTTTACCAACAAGCGCAATTTATTGCCTAATGGATAAGCTTTATCAGCGTAGTTAGGAAATGCTATTGCAATTGCCGATTCGTTTTCAGCTACTTTATTTTCGACCAATGCGATATGTACTTGCTGGTAAACTTTTTGCCAGATAAAACCTAGATTGGCTTCATCATCTGGCAATAACGTGATGTCGAGGTAGTAGTTCATGATTATTCCTTATTCGCCAAATACACCACCGCGTATTAACATAGCCATAATATAATGTTGTTGTTCAAGCTCTGGTTCTTTGTTTTTTAACATCCATCCATCAAGTAGCTTGTAAAAATCCATACTCTGTTTTGGCTGTCGGTATGCAGCACCTCTGTTAGTCACTGAACCATAAGGTTCTACTGCTATAGGGCCAATTTCTTCTGCTTCACAGTGCCATGTATCTATGGTGCGTAAGGCATTTCCTATTTTTTGTGAATGCATTGCTGCTTGGCCATCTAATTGATATAGAAACTTACTCTTATCGCCCTTACCACCACCCATTACTAATTCTTGTGACGGGTAAACGGCTTGTCCTTGCCCTAACTGACTATAAGCTTCAACTTTAATCAAGGCATGCTCTTCGGTCAGCCCTAGCTGAATAATTTTTGCTAATTCATCTACTTGTTGATTTTCTTCAAAATCACGAAGGCTAAATTCATAACTATTAAAGGTAAATTGCTTTCTATTTTCTTTATTGCCCGCAGTAACAACCACTTTAACTGTTTCTGCGCCTACACGGTTGCGCCATAAAAAACGCCCATTGGCAATGTTATGTGCATAACGTTTCGCTAACTCTTTAAATTCTGTTGAAATTTGGTATTGCTTTACTTTCTCAGCTAATGCACTTTGATATGCAGGATCATTGCAGGTCGAAGGAACGTGTAAGTTGCTTAACACGCGTAGGGTAAAGACTAACTTTAAGGTATCTGCACTGTGAGGTAATGCCGCAACATCAACCGTTTGTAGGTTCGCTTTTGATACTTCGGCATCCAGCTTAGCAGGATCATTTGCTACAGCAGCCTTTAGACGGTTTGAAATAGTACCACGTACTGCTTTTTCGCCCACTAAAATAGGCTGCCACATGTTTTCATCAACATTCCCTGCGAACATCAGGGCATCAGATGGGATTAATTTTGCTTCAAAAGCTAATACTGAAGGGGTTTTTAGTTTTACGTCTGCCATGGTTAAATCTCCATTTTTTATAAAAAGTCAGGGTCAAATACGGTGTCACTTGCTTGTGATTCTGTATCTGGTTCTAAAATAGTTGTTGTCGTTTTTGCTGTTTTGGCTACATACCAAGGGGTTTGATGGGTATAACACCAAACACCATTATTAATTTCTTTTAACCGATGAACGCTTTGCCATTCGCCAACGCTATAAGCCGTTTCGGCAAATGCAACAGGTACAGTTTTGTCTCGCACGTTTTCGACCTCACCGGCTGCATACAATTCTGAAATAGCGTAATAACCTGCCGCTATGGGCACTAAATAACCTGCATTGGGTTTTGCAACATACTCCCAATTGGCTTTTATTTTTGTGCTTTCTTCGCTTTCTTCACTTGCAGCGTTCTCTTGGGGGGGGTCTATTTGTTCAATTTCACCAGCTTGATTTTCAACTGCCGTGGCTTGGTATTTTAATTTGGCAAGGTCGCACCACGCATCAAACATACTTGTATTTTGTTGCTTTGCTTGGAGTGCTGAAAAATGCGCTTCGAGATAGTCACTTCTATCGAGTAATACAAAGCCCGGCATTAAACGGCGCAATGCTTTTTGCTGTGCTAGTTCATCATTTAATACTTCACATGATTCAAAACCAGTTATCTGCCCACCAGCTAGGCGCATGGTAGGAATTGAGGTGCGTATTTTTTCTTGTAATAGCTGCTGTGTTGCTTGATCGCCTGCAACTAAGCCTTCTACTTCAATTAATAATGAGATTTGCATATTCATGCGCCCTTCTTCGTTAATCGGGGCAGTATTGCCGTGTTGTGTTAGTGGGTTGCGTGTTAGGGCGAATACATAATCACCCCACCCTTTAGGCTGTCGTACATGGACATTATTTTTGTGACTGATCACTGCCACACCGCCCAACGTCACCTGAAGGTTTTCTGGTAATTTTCGCGACAACGCATGAGCAAAACCTAAAAAATTAGTAATGGCAGGAAAACCATAAGTTAAGCCTGCAATCGCGTTAGCATTTTGCACGTTAAGTTTTTTAAGCAGAATATATTGCTGCATATTATTGTTCTCCCAACTTTGGTGTGTGGCGTTCAAACGCTTTTAATTCATGTAAACACAACTTTTTGAAATATTGTTGCTCAACATCGCCCAACAAATAATGCTGTTTATTTTCAAGTTTACGTAGCAACCAAAGTGAAAAGTCGTTAGCGACAACTTCCAACCAATCGCCCTTCTCTCGTGCTGTCTGAAAGGTAGCGCTAGGGTTATTTACATCTAGCCAAAGTGCATGTTCATGTTTCATTTTGCTTTCAGTATTATTTGCCCACCCCGCGTGTTCAATTAGGCTTTGAATTTGCACTGCATGATTAAATAAGCTGTCGAGTAAAGGCTGAACAAAGCCATAATCACGTTTATAACGCGTTTTGAAGTTTCTATCTTGCTCGGTAAGCCCTGTTAAAAAGGCTTTAAATTCACGTATAAGCATTGATGTTTTAAAACCAAATTCACGATTGAAAATTGATGCGCTGGTTAACGGTGGTTTACTCTGCGCTTGGTAAGTTGGTGGTGCGCAATTAAGTAGAAAACTTTGACCATAACGCTCGCTATTTAGCTGTGAGATATTTTGAGGTTTAGAGCCCCCAAAGTTTTGTACCGCAGTCGCCGGAAAGTTTTCGTCTAATACTTGATGGAAATGCCCTTTTTTTCGTGCATCACGAATATTTTTTGACTCACCAAAACGCGTTTTAGTAACCTGTTTATGTAGTTCATGAGCAAGTGACGATGAAAATAACGGGCATAATAAATGATATTTTTCAGCGTCATTTCCCTCTAAATTCACGGGGTAATAAAGCTGTTTTGTCAGCGTGTGGCCTGAGCGCTTTTCATCACCTAATGCTTTTTCAAAGCCCAATTGCCACTGGTTAAGTAACGCTTTATCATCAGTGAACGCCTTTAACGCATCGACATGCTTATTTTGCAGCTGATCAATTAAGCTTTCGCCGTGAATGGTTATTTTTAAAAGCTTTGCTACATCAAGTGCTGCTGCATTACCCACGGCATCAATTGCTTTAGACTCCAAACTAGCAGTTGTGATATACCCTAAATTTTGTTGTTCTATGGCAGTCACTAAAATACTGCTCCCTTTTGCGTCACTGTGGGTAAACTTGGCTGCATGTGTCGCTAAACTAATTTGTTTGGCTCGCTTAGCTGCATCCGTTAGCCATTCAGTAGGTTTAAATGCCGCTTCAATCGGTGCTGCTGCTTCATGATATTGCGACTTAGCCATGCTGATTTCGGTAGCATCGTCACTTTTTTCTAGCACCTTATCGCGAGCTTTTTGCAAAGGCTCTAATTTAGTTTGTTTGCGCTGCTCGATATAATCTGCAATCGCCTCACTTAAGGTCAATTCCATTGGTTTTCCTTATTTTTTGATTGCTCATAAACACCTAATTGCGGGTGCCATGACCATGTGATCAATTGTTCTTCTTTCTCTGCTCTTAAATTTATTTCGCCTAATTGCTCGCTGGCTTTTTGTAAGTTGCAGTTGAGTGCTACAGCAAAGTGCTGATAAACATCAGTTGCAGTCTCGTCAAACCACCAATAACAGCCCTCTGCTAATGTAATGTCTTCGTTATTAAAACGACTGTTTTTTAGTGTGTAGCGATAGGGCTTTTGCGTAGTATCTAACTGGCTCCATGTGAGCTGTTCATCTTCATTGATGCGTAAAACAAACGCTTCTTGCATCTGAGATTTTCGGAACTCTGTTTGACGAATAAATTCCGCATTCCAATCAGCATGTGCCGCGGTGCTGGCGCTCCACCAGATATCGGCTTCTTTATAATAGCGATAAAATTCTTTTTTAAATTTTCTCCCGTCCATTACCTCTAAATGAAAACGCAGCGCACGATGCTCTTGTACCATAAATTGCCCCGTTGTTTTTGCAGCACCATATTTTTCAACCACTTCAAAATCAGCCAAGGTGAATTTAGGTTCTATTATTCGAGATATCGCTGAAATATGCGTTAGTTCGTTAGTAATTAGTTCATTCAGGTCATGATTTACTAGTGGCAATGAAGTACTTTCAAAGCCTGGCTTACAATAAGCAGGCGTCTCATTTTTCAAAGCTCTGAGATTTTTATTTAATACCCGCACATTACTAGTGTTTGGTACCTGTTGGCGATGCCTCTGTACTCGCCCCGCTAACTGAATAATGGAGCGCATTGAGCTAGGCTCGGCTATCGCCCAGTCATAATCATGATCACGCCCTACTTCAACCACTGATGTACCAATCACCACAAAAATATGGTTTTTCACTGCACTACTTTTTATAGCGCGTTGTATTTCTGGTTGTTGCCATAACTGCTGTTCATCGTGACGGCTAAGCGCCTTATCTAAGCCGCTTTCTTTAAAGGAGCGCATTGCCAAAGGAAACTGTGAGTGATAAATACAAAAATGAATATGGTGATCACTTTTAGGTGACATACTCAGTAAGCATTTAGCGACTTCGACCATCGGGTTAATATTGGCCATACGTACTACGCCCAATGAGATTTTTTTACCTGACGAGTGTATTACATGATGGCTGTTGTGAAGTTGGTGTAGGTGTTCATAGATAGTGTGAGCAGTAGTTAAGAATTCATTAGCAACAGGTTGATTGCTTGCGCTCTCTAAAGCTACAGGCTCAATATTAATAATTTCACCTTTACGCAATATATCTTGCTCACTGGTGAGTTTTTTCACACGCTTATCAACAAATGCTTTATGGGTTGCGATAAAGTTTTCTTTACTTTCTATTTCCATTGTTTGGCTTTTAAATTCATCAAACCAGCCGCACCATATAGGTTGTTCTTTATCTTTTGGGAATTGCGCTTGATTAAAGTGCTGTCGCCCTGATTGGTATGCAGCAAACAACGCTTTGATTAAAGAAGGTGGCAGTGTTGCAGAAGAAAGCAGAACTCGTGAACCCAACATGCCAGCCCAATTCACTAAACGGCATAATGCAGGTAAGTCTTCTAAACCAAAGTCGTCGGGTTCATCCAACACTAAATCTGAAGTGAGTAAGCGTAACATTGGCGCTATTTGTTTACCGCCACGTTTGCTTTCTGTTGCTGGCATGAGGTGATCGATGGTGCTCACTAATACAGGCGCACTAATAAGCTGTTCTAACTTAGGGCTAGCGCTAAGCCAGTGCTTTAAACGGCCATCGTATATTTGACCTTCATAACTTACAAATAGCTGATCAAATAACTCGTCTGCTGATTCACTACCAGAGCTGATTTTTTCAGGCTCTTTATTAAGTTGATGTAATGTTTTAACCGCTTGAGAACCAACTAATACTGCTAACTCATCATCACCGAGCTTTAATAAGTCACGATAAGCATCCCCTGTTTGCAAGGTTAATGTGCGTAAACCCAATGCAACTGAAAAACGACAACCCTCTTTTTCATCTGACAAACCATACATGACACGTGCATTAGCAATGGTTTTACCACAGCCTGTTGATGCCATATTTACACCAAAAAAACCTCGCTTCTCAGTTGCTTTTGAAATGGCCTTTGCATGAGAAAACGCCTTATCCTGCCAGCGATACTTATCAAGTTCAGCAGGTTTACTAAATAGCTTATGTTGTGCAATTGCAGGCAGCGTATATTTTAGTGCTGGTAAGTTTTGAGCAAAGCGCTGAGCATTAACGGCTACACCAATATTATGTTCATCAAGTTGTTGCTTGGCCTTATGACTTGATTGCTGTGCGTTTTGTCTATCTGTATTGGCGATCGCTTTATACTGAACATCTCGCCAAACTGTTTTTGACTTTTCAATTGGTAAAGAAGAATAGTAGTGATCGGCAAGCATTAGCGACAATCTTGCCATATGACTGACAAAGCGCTGTTCAAACCATTGTATTTCACCGGTAAACAATAAAGGCGTATTTAAAGCCCGTTTTGCTAAGCGGCTCGCTTTATGCTGCCAAGGCTTACTGACAAAAGGTGTTCCTTGGGTAAAAAGCCAGTTTTGTGAAATTGTTTTAGCACTATATTTATCAAGGTCGATAGCATTAGCTGAATTCCAGTGACAATCAAAGCAACGAGACAACCACTTATCAATGTCTTTAATTTGGACAGCATCACCATTAGCCATAGGTAGACGATGATGCGATACGATCAACCAGCCAACTAACTTTGCAAAAGGAGCAAGGTCGTCAAATGCGCGTTGATTGCCCTCTCCATCAATAAACAGGTTACTGAGCACTTGTTTTTCTACTTCAACACCGTGGCAGTTTTCAAAAATACTCGCTAATTGACCTAGCCAATCGTTATCTGTTTTCCCTTTTGTGAATGCTTCAAATAAACGCAGCGATACCCACTCATGGCGGTAAGGTTCACCTTTTGACTCCGTTAAGCCCTTTAACTTTTGTTGGAATAAATCATTTGCTTTACCAAAGTCATGAAATAACCCCGCCATGCTTGATGCCAAAACGACTATTTCATTTAAATACCAGCCTTGTTCCCATTCCTTATGATCTAAGTTAAGTGAGGTACGATTAACAGGCACTATGCCTTGTTCATTAAATTTCAATCTATTTCCTACAATCCACAATAACTGACTTCGTGAGCGGCTTCTGATCCAGTGACAACTTACCGCGGTGCTGCGGCTTGCTGTTTTGCGCAGCATTTTTTTAACGGTAAGCAAACCATCTTCAGTGATCAGGGTCTGCCACGTGTTGTCGCCAATGCGATTGGCAAAGGCATCGAGTACACGACGTGTTTTTTTCAGGGCATTTTTTTCGCATTGAGAGACGAACGTGACCATCATAGGTTTTGTGCCTCTATCTCTTCGTCAGAATGGCTTTGTAAAGCGATTTGTTTAACGGTATCAAACATAAAGTCGAGTGACTTATGATCGGTAAATGCTTGTAATACTTGTTGGCGAAATTCTTGTTCGGTGGCGTTTTCTTTGGCGCATATGAACGCCCACGGCAATACCTGTGCATCCTTTATTAAGTCGGCTATATCGAACACTAAAGCGCCGCGGCGTGTTTTACCGTGCATAACGGCAAAGCCATGCGGAATACCCAGTACCCACAAACAACTGGCTGCCAGACCATATGCTAAGTAATTGCCGTGATTGAGAAAGTCATTAGCTTTATCGGTGCTTTGGTGCTGGCGTTTAAATGTGTTTGCACCAGTATTATTTGCGGCGTATTTATAAAGCACTTTAGTTAATTGTGCTTCGGTAAGTAATAGTTCGGCTTGTTTAGTGGCTGCAGCTGTACGCGCTTGAAAAGTTGTTAACGCATGTTGAATTTGTTCACTGTGGAAGTCAAACCCTTCACTTGTTAAGTCGCGATCTTTACTCCACACTCTTTGTAGGTAGTTAATGCGTGCCTGCTGAATTGTTTTTGCCGCTAATAAGCGTTTTTCATCATCAAACCAAAATTGCAGCCAACCATGTAAGTATTCCGTGGGTCTATATTCACTTTGTGGGGTTAACCATTCGACTTCGCAGGCCATATGCAATGGCGTGCCCCCGCCACCACAAAAACCAACCAATACGCCTGCTTGTGCCAGCATTCGCATTGCAGCTTGAGTTATTGAAGTACCATTTCCAAGGAGCAAAACGGTCGTATTAGCTATTGGAATATTGAAGTATTGATTCTCATTTTTTGCTTCGCTTAGGTATAAAACACGGCCATCTTTTTGCATTACGCGGCAATACTCTAGGTAAAACATATTGGCACGTTTAGAGTGCAATATGGCTTTTAAATCGCTGGGGCTAAAGTCGTCCATGTTTTCCTTCCTTGTTATTTATTTTTGTTTACCCTACTGCTTGCTAGGTTTTTGAGCAACACTGTGTATTTATCACCTGTCGTATTTTTAAGCAGGTTTTTTCACCCACCTAAAGCGTTAATTTGTTCTTTAATATTACGGCATATAAGGCTGTAACGCGGCTAGGCAATCTGGGCTAAGTATTATTTGCTGCGCGGCTGGATTGGTTTGGTAACTATCTACACGTAGTTGTTTTAATAAATAAAGTAATAAAGCGGCACGCACTTGTAAGGTACGTTTATAGTGCCCATTGGGCTGCAAAGTCATTTGATGATCGAGGGCTATAATATGGGCTTTATTGGCAGGTAAACGTGGGTCGGGCTCTATACTTACATTGAGCAGGGTTTGCCATAATGTGTCGTGATGTTGGGCAAATGCTGCATCGCCTTCAATCTCGTATTCACCATTAAAACGCGTTAGGACAAAATCACGAAAATCACGATTTTTTTCACAATAGGCGCGTACATGCCATCGACTGCCATCAAAAACGAGGGTGTGCGGACTAATAATACGCGACTCAAACTCTGGGCTTGATAACGATGCATAACCTACATCAATGCGTTGTTGATGTTTTAGCGCCTGTAATACGCCCATTATTTTATCAGGCTTCACAGGCACTAAAGGCGATACCATGCTGGTAAAGTGATTCAAAATATGGCGTTGCATGCTTTGCGCTGTAATATTTAAATAGCTACTTAAATCACTTAAACCCTGAGTAGGTGTAAACTGTGCGGTTTGCTCATAGCCTTTTTTTGAGGCGTTATAGACTAACGTGTGCGGATAATGGTGTAGGTAATCTTGAATATATTTAGACGCACTAGAGCGGCTAATATTAAAATGCTGTTGTAAGTGATTGGTGGTAAGTCGCCCTTCCCAATAAACAATGAGCTCTATAAAATAAAAGCGTTGCACCGTATCGTAACTGAGCTGTAGGCTCATGCTTATCCTTAGCTGAAAATCCCTAATTACAAAGTACCAAAATAAATTATTATTGCAACACTAAGCTCGCAAAGACTAGCGCGAATAGTCGCGACCTTGGAGGTTGACAGAGTTAAATAACCTAATAATGAGCACTACCGCGCATTACCCCCTCGTGCACAAACACATAAAACACAACTAAAGGGTTAAATAAAAGTACTTAAGCCCGTTTAAACCGTTAAATTATCTTATCCGCATAGTTATTTAGTCTTATAGTGAGCTGTTTTTAAATTTTTTGTAAGTATAATGCCGAAAATTCAAAATGAGTGCGTAGCATGAAAAACAAACTATTAACCATATGTACTATAAGCCTATTTTTAGCGGGCTGTTCAGGGGGCGAGTCGTCAGAGCAATCAAGTGGTAATGGCAGTACTAATACACCGCAAATCAGTGGCTCTTTTCACCACAGTGCCGACACTGGCATTTATTATTCGCCGGTGATTAATAATGATCAGCAGGCTGATTATTTTATGGGGGTGAACTCTCAACATTGCCAAAGCGCGTATCGCGATTACTATTATGAAAGCGACAATACACTGGTGTTTGGCAACCCTAACCTACCGAAAGCTGACTTTGCGCAAGCCGCTTCGTGGGTAGAAGCGAATTTGAGTCATTCTTTAGCTGCAATGCAGCTGTCGCATAATGACTATTTTACCGCACGCAGTAACGTAAGACTGTTTGCCAGGCTGGCATTACAACATGCACTCACTAACTTGCATCAACCGGGCGATAGTTACGGCAACTTTGTTTACCCTGATAATATTAATAATGAAAATGACAAACAAGCGTGGGCATTTACACAAGCAAATAGCGCAAGTTTACACCAGCTCACTGATGCACTGATTGCCGATAAATACAATGGCTTCACCGCGCAAAACCAGCTCACCCTCGCACCAAAAATATACGTTTGCTTACACGAAAACACCACACCAACGGGCTGGGGGGAAGGCCATATTGCGGGGATTAATATTGGGGCTCCTTCACTGTATCAGCCTCATAACGTCGATAAACTAGTGGCCCATGAACTTATTCATACCATTCAACATGCAATCACCACCAATACCTCCGGCTTTCATTTGCCGCGTTGGTTTAGCGAAGGGCAAGCTGTGCTATTAAGCAATATGCAGGTAGCCAATAAATCGCAGTATGCTGAATATGATCCCACGAGAGTAATTAACTTTCATGATGAATATGGCGATCCAGCCGTAGCTTATGAGCATTACGGCTTAGCCTACCAGTATTTAGAAGACGCTAATCAACGCTCGCAACTACTGCGTTTAATGACGCAGCTAAAACTGGCTGTAAACCTTAATACTTGGCAAACAAACGAAGCTGAAAATCAGCAGTACCGCAGCATTTTTAATGCGTTAATGCTAGATATACAGGGTAACCCGCTTACGGTGGAAAACTTTCGCGTAAATTACCATGCCATTATGAACGACTACCAGTAAACCTACTATTTACTTCACTCAGTCATACTTAACTATGCTGAGTGAAGCCTGCAACAACTCAACCTTACGTGTTCTTCTGGCCTGTTAAAGTCTCTGCTTACTAAATGCTAAACTATTATGAAATAAGTGTTATATTAAATATTCAGCATTAAACAGTGCATTTAATTTACAAAAGGACAGTTGCATGATTGCCAAGCACCACAGAAAAAAAGGTCTTCATTGGCAACTTGCTATTCAGCTCATGCTGCTTATTGTTGGCGTATTTTTTACCTATGCGCAGCATCAGCAATACCAACAGCAACTCAATGAAAAAATCAGCCACGCATTAAATAAGCGCCTGTCATTTTTATCTACAGGGATCAGCGATAGATTAGAGCTCTATAAATACGGCTTAAGCTCGTTACGAGGGCTATTGCATGGCGTGGGTATTAATAATTTAAATTACCAAGTTATTGCTAACTACTCGAACAGTCGAAATTACGCGTTGGAATTTCCCGGCGCAAACGGCATTGGCTATATTAAGCGTGTAGCAACGCACGATGTCAGCGACTTTATTAACACGGCCCGTGCCGACCGCCCCGACAACACGTTTAACCTGCGTGTACTATCTCCCCACAACGAAGCACGATTTATTATTCAATATATTTTTCCAGAGGCAAACAACACCTCAGCGATTGGCCTTGATATTGGCTCTGAGTCAATGCGCCGACAAGCTGCCCTAAACGCCGCGTTATATAACCAAGTACAACTAACGGGGCCTATCACGTTAGTGCAAGCCGATAAAAAAACGCAACAAGGCTTTTTAATTTTACTACCTGTTTATAACAGTATTACCGTGCCAGCCACACAATCTGAGCGCTTACAACAGTTGGTCGGCTGGACCTATTCGCCCCTGTTAATTGATAGCATTTTAAAATCGCTGTCTCAATTTGACGATAATTATTTAACCATTACAGATTTGAATGCAGATGCAGCACTCACATTTTTTAATTACGGCAATAAAAGTGATAGCTCGCCGTTTGTAGTCACCACCACCACCGAGGTTATGGGCCGTAGCTGGAAAATAACCCTGACAGGTTCCAACAGCTTTATTAATAGCCTTAGTTTTCCAAGTAATGTTCAGGCGTTAGTCACCCATATAGTTGTGATAATTTTGGTGATGTTATTAGTGCTCGCGTTACAGTTATTTTTTTACCGTAAAAAACAGCATGAATTAGCGCTGCAACAAACCAATGCAACATTAGAAAGCGAAGTGGCATTACGCACCCAGCAAATTGCCAACATAAGCACATTACAACGCAGTATTTTAAACAGTGCCAGCCAAACAATTATTGCCACTGATAAAAACGGCTTAATTACTGCGTTTAATCCCGCAGCTGAAAAATTATTAGGCTACCAAGCTCGCGATGTAATTGGGGTTGAAACTCCAGCCATTTTTCACTTAGAAAGCGAAGTCGTCGCCAGAGCTAAACAGCTTTCTGCAGAGCTAAACACGCCTATAGCGCCCGGCTTTGAAGTGTTTGTTGTAAAGGCGACGGCCACTGAGCCCGACATAAACCAGTGGACTTACGTAGATTGTAATAATAACCATACCCAAGTTAATTTAAGTGTCACATCATTATTAAACGACGCGGGCGAAGTAGTCGGATTTTTAGGCACCTCGTACGCTTTAACCGAGCAAATTGCCCATGAGCAAGCATTGGCGCATGCTAAAGAATTGGCTGAGCAAGCCTCAGAGGCTAAATCAGACTTTTTGGCTAATATGAGTCATGAGATCCGCACCCCCATGAACGGCATTTTTGGTACTTTACAACTGTTACAAGAACAACCACTCAACACTATAAGTAAAAACTATTTAGACAAGGCGCTGTATTCTACCAAAGCATTAATTACCATTATTAATGACATTCTTGATTTTTCTAAAATTGAAGCCGGAAAATTACTGCTTGAAAGCAGCCCATTTGAGCTCGATGAAGTGATTCATCACCTAGAATCAGATCTGGCCATTCCGGC
The DNA here is from genome assembly GCF_041613455.1 of Pseudoalteromonas sp. Classification (GTDB taxonomy): domain Bacteria; phylum Pseudomonadota; class Gammaproteobacteria; order Enterobacterales; family Alteromonadaceae; genus Pseudoalteromonas. Next base: position 13,286 of record NZ_JBFJHD010000057.1, read on the forward strand.
AAAAGAAAAAGGTATCTACCTACGCTTTGTTTCGCATGTTGAGCATAAATATTGGCATGGCGATGCCGTGCGGATCAGACAAATTTTTCTCAACTTAATTTCTAACGCGATCAAGTTCACCCGCCAAGGTGGCGTCACAGTTGAGGTGAGTGTAACCGCCGACAATAGAATTTGTTTTGTGGTGTCAGACACTGGAATTGGCATTCCCAAACAAGAGATTACACGGTTATTTCAGCGCTTCGAACAAGCCGAAATGTCGACCACCCGCGAATTTGGCGGCACAGGACTCGGGTTACCGATTACTTTGTCGTTAATAAACCTAATGAATGGAGAAGTCGAGGTACACAGTGAACTTGATGTGGGGAGTCAATTCACCGTGTACTTACCACTTCCAAAAGCCAGTATTGCGAGCAAAAATTATGATGAAAAACAGTTAAGCTACCCTGACCTAAGCGATAAAACCATTTTAGTGGCTGAAGATAACCCTGTTAATCAGTTAGTGGTCAGCGCTATGCTAGCCCCCTGTAAGGCAAAAATACTCATGGCCAATAACGGCTTTGAAGCGATAAGTTTATATGAATCATCACACCCCGATATCATTTTAATGGACATTCAAATGCCTAAAATGGACGGTTTACAAGCATGTAAACGCATTAAAAAGAAAAATAGTGAGCAACGCATTATTGCCCTCACCGCGAATGTATTGACCGAGCAAAAACTCATCTATCAACAATTGTTTGACGGTTACCTATCAAAGCCACTTGAAAAGAAATATTTAGTGAGGGTACTTAATACGCTCCGTAAAGAACAATAGCGTGAAAAAATTTGCGCTTAATCTTAGTTTTTAAATTTTACAAAAAAATTACTTTTAATGGCATTTAAATGCCCATCCACTTAAGAAAATACACTATAATTTGTTGGCTTTTCAATTTTTAGGTTTTTCATGCTGCGTTTTATTTGTTTGTACAGTTGTTTGCTTATTCAAATCATATTTTTAAAGGTACAAGCGCAGCCGTTATCACTTGATCAGCACACCCAGATCCAAGCGCCTGGTTGGCGTCATGTTACGTTAGCGCCTAACTCAATTGAAAAACAACTTATACAGAGCTATTCATTTCATGATACCCCACTTACTACATTAGCTGCAGAGCGTGGCGCAGCCATTGCCAAAATACCGTTAGCGGCTAAAGATGCTGGCAGTTGGATTGTCTCGCTCAGTGTTAATTACCTCGATAGCGGATTCGCTTTTTGGCAAGATGCCTCTGGCATAAAGAAAGTGGCTGATTTTTCACAAAATCATTTAGCGCAAACAGCCATTATTATGCATTCTCAAGCATTTAAATTAACGTTTACAGAGCCTGCCAATGGTACCTTATGGCTTTATCTGCATGCTAAGCATTACGCTAAACCGGTTAACGTGACGATTGATCCTGAAAATACATTTATTCATCAGCAGTTCTTAATCAATACGCTCAGCATTATTGCCATTACTGTGATGCTTACCTTAGCCTGCATGGCGTTAATCTTATATTTTAAAACACATTACAGTGTAGCGTTATACTGTGCGGGTTATATTGGTTTACATGGTGTTGGCTGGGCATGTGCTGCGGGGTTGTTTGGCGCATTTTTTCAATTTAAACACCTTAATTCGCACTATTTGGGCATGTATATTTTTTCGTTTGCCATCGCTTCAGCTAGCGCATTTGCTTATTATTTATTTAATTTTCAGCGATACCCCACTACACGGCTCGGTTTATGTTTAAAGTACTTTGCCATGTTTGCAATTATCTGCGGCTTTATAAATTTATTGTTACCATTTCACTGGGTATTTTATTTAGCCCATCTGTTAGCCGCAATTTGGGTGCTATTAAGTTTGCAGTTAGGTTTTACCATGTTTGGCTTAAAAGACTTTAGAGCCAAGTATTTTTTAATAGGTAATCTTGTTTATAGTGTGTCGTTAATCGTTTTTATATTATCTCATCTTAATATACTGGTTATTAGCTCACCCGAATTATGGGTGCTCACGGCCTTAGCCATAGATTGTATTTGTATTTTGCTTTCCCTATCGGAGTGGTTAAAGTTAAAACAACATGATTACATTCAGGCGCTACAGCAATCGCGCATTGACCCACTAACAAAAGCGGGTAATCGGTTACAGTTACAAGAAAACCTCGATAAACTTGGTGAGTTTTATTTAATTGCCTTTATAGATTGCGATGGCATAAAAAGTATCAATGATCAGTTAGGTCACTCTCATGGCGACGCACTGCTGATTGAGGTAACACAATTACTAAAGCAGGCTGTAGGTAAGCAAGGTGAAGTGTACCGAACTGGGGGGGATGAATTTATTTGCTTATTTACTGCCACAACAGCAACAGAGCTAAAAAATTTAACGCAAAGTGTTAGCCGCTCACTCGACCATATTCATCAACAAATTATACAAGCGTGGCCACTTTCTGGGGTCAGTTATGGCTTAGCAAACAGTGCTGAATGCAGCAATTACAGTGAATGTTTAACGTTAGCAGACGAGCGTATGTACAATATAAAACACGCCCGTAAAAAAACGGCTGTAGTGTCAAACGTGGTGCCGGAAAAAGCATAATCCACAATCTCGTTTAGCAATGATACATTACGCACTAAATGAGCGGTAACCTCAGTCCGTTATAATTTGCCGTTGCTCCGAGTCATGTCATATTAAATAAGCTGACTTTATTACAGGCACAAAAAAGGACGCCATGAGGCGTCCTAATATAGAATAATGGTGGAGAGAGAGGGATTCGAACCCTCGTTAGGGATTAACCTAAACACACTTTCCAGGCGTGCGCCTTCAGCCACTCAGCCATCTCTCCACA
>NZ_JBFJHD010000058.1:0-16071 GCF_041613455.1 Pseudoalteromonas sp.
CTAATTTTAGCTGGATTGATTGGCTATGCTTTGGTACAATTTCTCCCCGTCCTGTTTATATTCCAAAATCACTTGTTTGGGTATTATATTCCTTTTAATTCCTGATATTCTAGGGTTCGCATGAGTACAAAATTTATCTTCGTTACCGGCGGGGTTGTTTCTTCGTTGGGTAAAGGTATTGCAGCAGCATCATTGGCAGCTATTTTAGAGGCCCGTGGCTTAAATGTTACTATCTTAAAGCTGGATCCTTACATCAACGTTGATCCAGGCACAATGAGCCCAATTCAACATGGTGAAGTATACGTTACAGAAGACGGCGCAGAGACTGACTTAGACTTAGGTCACTATGAGCGCTTTATTCGTACTAAAATGACAAGTCGTAATAACTTCACACAAGGTCGTGTATACGAAGATGTATTACGTCGTGAACGACGTGGTGAATACCTTGGCGCAACAATTCAGGTAATTCCACACATTACCAACGATATTAAGCAACGTGTTTACGCTGGCGCAGAAGGCCACGACATAGCAATCGTTGAAATTGGCGGTACTGTTGGTGATATTGAGTCACAACCTTTCTTAGAAGCTATTCGTCAGATGGGGACTGAAATTGGCCGTGAGCGCGCGCTATTTATACACTTAACGCTTGTGCCATTCTTAGGCCCTGCGGGTGAAGTGAAAACCAAACCAACCCAACACTCAGTGAAAGAGTTACGTTCGATTGGTATTCAACCTGATATCCTTATTTGTCGCTCAGACCGTAAACTACCAAATAATGAACGCGCTAAAATTGCTTTGTTCACTAACGTAGAAGAAAAAGCGGTTATTTCACTACCTGATGTAGACAGCATTTATAAAATACCGGCGCTATTGAAGTCGCAAGAGCTTGATTACTTTGTGTGTCGTCGTTTCCACTTAGAAGCGCCAGAAGCCGATTTAGTTGAGTGGGAACAAGTACTGTATCAAGAGTCTAACCCAACGGGTGAAGTGACTATCGGTATGGTAGGTAAATACATCGAATTACCTGATGCGTATAAATCAGTAAACGAAGCATTAAAGCATGCCGGTCTTAAAAATCGTTTAACGATTAATATTGAGTATATTGATTCACAAGACTTAGAAACCAAAGGCGTTGATTCACTCACGCGCTTAGATGCTATTTTAGTGCCGGGTGGTTTCGGTGGACGTGGTGTTGAAGGTAAAATTTTAGCGGCTAAATACGCACGCGAAAACAAAGTGCCTTACTTAGGCATTTGTTTAGGGATGCAAGTGGCGCTAATTGAATACGCGCGTAACGTTGCAGGTCTTACTGATGCAAACTCAACTGAGTTTAATCCACAGTCTGCAAACCCAGTAGTGGGGTTGATCACTGAATGGCTTGATGCAGAAGGTAAAGTAGAAGTGCGTGACGAAAAGTCAGACTTAGGTGGCACCATGCGTTTAGGCGCACAAAAATGTCATTTAACGCCAGGCTCAAAAGTGCATGCGGTATACGGCAGTGACGAAATTGTTGAGCGTCATCGCCATCGTTACGAAGTGAACAATAACTTTGTAGAGCAGCTTGAAAAAGCAGGCTTGAGCTTTACTGGTTTATCAGAAGATAAAAAATTAGTAGAGATCATTGAAAATAAAGATCACCCTTGGTTTATTGCTGCGCAATTCCACCCGGAATTCACATCAACACCACGCGATGGTCACCCGTTATTTGAAGGGTTTGTAGCTGCGGCGCATACTCACCAAAAAGCGTCTTCGTAATATTTAATAGGCCGTGCATTTTGCACGGCTTATTTGTTTTAAAAGCCAACCAAGCTCATTTAACCTGAGTTGGCAGTAATTCACCATTTTGGGAAGATAGAGGAATCAAGATGTCAGAAATCGTAAAAGTAATCGGTCGCGAAATTATGGACTCGCGTGGTAACCCAACTGTTGAAGCTGATGTACATTTAGCTGATGGTTCATGGGGCCGTGCTGCGGCGCCGTCTGGCGCATCTACAGGTACTCGCGAAGCATTAGAATTACGCGATGGTGATAAAGCTCGTTATTTAGGTAAAGGCGTATTAAACGCGGTAGGTTTTATTAATAATGAAATCGCCACTGCGTTAGCCGGCCAAAATGCACTTGAGCAACGCGTTGTTGACCAAGTCATGTTAGATTTAGATGGCACAGAAAATAAAGAAAAACTAGGCGCTAACGCTATTTTAGCGGTATCGCTGGCAACTGCAAAAGCCGCTGCGCAGTCTAAAAAAGTAGAACTTTATGAGCATATTGCTGATTTAAACGGCACGCCAGGCGTTTACTCTATGCCACTGCCGATGATGAACATCATTAATGGTGGCGAGCATGCTGATAACTCAGTAGATATTCAAGAGTTTATGATCCAACCGGTTGGCGCTGCTAACTTCCGTGAAGGCTTGCGTATGGGTGCAGAAATTTTCCATAGCCTTGCTAAAGTACTTAAAGCCGACGGTCACTCAACAGCGGTAGGCGACGAAGGCGGTTTTGCACCAAACCTAGCATCAAACGAAGCGGCACTTGCGGCAATTAAAGTCGCTGTTGCTAACGCAGGTTACGAGCTAGGTAAAGACATTACCTTAGCACTTGATTGTGCAGCATCTGAGTTTTACAACAAAGAAGCCAATATTTACGACCTAAAAGGCGAAGGTAAGCAGTTCACTTCTGAAGAGTTTAACTTCTTCTTAAAAGACTTAACTGAGCAATACCCGATAGTGTCTATTGAAGATGGTCTTGATGAGTCTGACTGGGATGGTTTTGCGCATCAAACTAAACTGTTAGGCGATAAAGTACAGTTAGTGGGTGACGATTTATTCGTAACTAATACTAAAATTTTAAAGCGTGGTATCGACAACGGTATTGCTAACTCTATCTTAATAAAGTTTAACCAAATTGGTTCTTTAACAGAGACGTTAGCTGCTATTAAAATGGCAAAAGACGCTGGCTTTACCGTGGTTATCTCACACCGCTCAGGCGAAACAGAAGATGCTACCATTGCTGATTTAGCAGTAGGTACTGCGGCGGGTCAAATCAAAACGGGTTCATTAAGCCGTTCTGACCGTGTTGCTAAGTACAACCAATTGCTACGTATTGAAGAGCAATTAGGCGCTAAAGCACCGTACAATGGTTTAAAAGAAGTAAAAGGTCAGTAATTCTTTAAAGATCTGATATTTAAGATTATAAAAATCCTCGCTTAGGCGAGGATTTTTTTGTTTAAATAGTAAAGAGCAGGTATCAGGTTTCAGGTGTCAGGTGTCAGGTAAAAAATAGCCAAGCGCGGTGGGGAAGAGTAGCTGTCAGGGTTTAGCTGTCAGCGCTCAGTTAGGAATTTAAATAGCAGGTTTGAGGTTTCAGGCGTCAGGAGTCAGGTAAAAATTAACTAACAGCGCGCACGAAGTGCGACTTTGTTTTAGTAAAAATATTCACAAAGAGCTTAAGAGACGCTGCGCTTTAGAGCAGTAATAAATACAGTTATAGTTTTTTGGCTTCTCATTTACCCTCCTTCGCTTCTCTTTGTGCGAAAGGGCAGCTGTCAGCGATCAGTTAGGAATTTAAATAGCAGGTTTGAGGTTTCAGGGCCAGGTATCAGGTTGTGGCGGAGATTAGCCGCTGATATTGGTTGCTGGTTACAGCTGAAATTGCTGCTTTAAAATCTCGCCGGTAAAGCTGGTTTTTAAATAAAAGCCACGGGGGAGGGTTTTTATAATTTTTCCATTGGGGCCAATGGCGTCGGTTACTACTTTGCTGTTGGCAGCTTTAGGGCGAATTTGTATCGCATCGCCTAGATGTCCCGATATTTCATCCACACGGCCGAGTGCAATTAATTCCATTTGTTCTTCCCAATCGCGTTGCAATAAGGCGTCTTGCTCAGGGCTGGGCTGCCATAAAAAACCACTGCCTATGGTTCTATCAAACGGGGCGATGTCGCGCTCGCTCAAAATAGGCAGCCAGAGTACATGGTTAAGCTTTTTACGTACTGCACTTTGTTGCCAAGTCATGCCGGTTACATGCATTAGTGGCGTCACTGATACAAAGGTGGTTTCTAAAGGTTTGCCTTTATAAGAAATAGGCAGGGTTTTTAGTTCTATACCTAAATCTTCAAAATCGGGCAGTGGTTTGGAGCCAGCTGTTGCGCCTAGTACATATTCTATTAGTTGTCCGGTCCAGCCTTTTTCACGCAGTAAATCATCCGGGGTTTTAAAATGATACTCACTCGCTAACTGGCCAAGGGTGAGTCCTGCAATGTTATTAACGCGCTGCATTAAGTCATTAATTGAACGTGGTTTTATAGGTCGCATACTGTTTATTTGAGTTGAATAAATACCCTTAGCATGATAGCAAATCTGACCAACCGTGGATATCTTTGGCTTTGGCTGTTTTTTGTCCATGGTGTGTTTGCTGTAATATTAGCCAAGTTAAAAAATCATTATAAATTTATAATTAACTGAATTTAAAAGGAAATTATATGTATGCTAAGTGAATTTAAATAAAGCATATAACGCTTGTGGTAATGAATACAGATATATAAACATGTTTATCCACAGAAACTGTGGAGAAATCGGGTTTTTAGATCGCCTATTGTGGATTTGTTTGCAAAATGAGCGTGTTTTATCAAAGTTATACACAGGGTGTGAGTAACCAGCAATAAAACGTGTCATTATTGTAGTAACTGTAAATGTATGGCTAATTATTCGTCGCGCATTCGCTTGACTATAATAGTATTTGCCGTATTGCGGCTAATGTGGAACAATCATTAAAAATCGACTTACAAATGAGGCACTAAGGTGATTGATGCCGAAGGTTTTCGTGCCAATGTCGGAATTGTAATTTGCAATAATCAGGGACAAGTGTTTTGGGCAAGGCGTTACGGTCAACATTCTTGGCAATTTCCCCAAGGCGGTGTCGATGGTGGTGAAACACCCGAGCAAACCATGTATCGCGAATTACACGAAGAAGTAGGATTGCGTCCAGAAGATGTAGAAATTGTCGCAAGCTCTAAACATTGGTTACGTTATAAATTACCCAAACGATTAATACGCCGCGATTCGAGTCCGGTGTGTATTGGGCAAAAACAAAAATGGTTTTTACTAAAACTACGCTGTAGAGATGAAGATGTAAATTTACTTAAAACCCATCATCCAGAGTTTGATGATTGGCGTTGGGTAAGTTATTGGTATCCGGTAAGGCAAGTGGTGTCATTTAAGCGCGATGTATATCGACGTGTGATGAAAGAGTTTGCTCCTTTCGCTATGCCTTTTAATAAACGTGAACAGCACAAAGATCATTGGCGCAATAAAAGGTAGTTACATATAAAGGAGCAGCATATGCTGGCAACACTCAGATCTATCGCCGAGTCAGTTTCGCAACAAGCGAGCCTAGACAGTGCGTTAGCGTGCTTTGTGCAAATGGTTAAAGAAGCCATGCAAACCCAGTGCTGCTCTATTTATTTTGCTGATTACAGCCAAGACAATTTTGTGTTAATGGCCACCGAAGGGCTCAACCCCGATGCGGTGGGCAAGTTTAGAATAGGCTTTACCGAAGGGTTAGTGGGACTGGTTGCACAGCGCGAAGAAGCAATTAACATTGCGTTTGCGAAGTCTCACCCGCGCTTTAAGCTCTCTCCCGAAGTAAATGAAGAAGGCTACAATGCTTTTTTGTCTGTGCCTGTGGTACACCAAAAGAAAGTATTGGGCGTTATTGTTGTGCAACAAAAAATGGCTCGCGTGTTTAGCCAAGATGAAGAGTCATTTTTAATTACCCTATCAGCGCAATTAGCCTCGCAATTAGCGCATGCCGAAATCAAAGAAGTATTACGTCAAGATGAATTCTCTCATCAAACATCGGTATTAAAAGGGGTATCAAGCGCACCGGGTATTAGTATTGGTAATGCGTTTGTGGTTATTCCTAAAGTCAATTTTAAGTCTATTGAGCTGGTAAAAGAAAGCGATGTAACCGAGCAGCGTCGTTTGTTTACGCAAGCTGTGGCGGCCACACGTAAAGAGTTTAGTACTTTATCAATGACGCTCAGTGATTCGATACCACAAGAAGCACTCGCTGTGTTTGATGTGTATCAGCAATTACTGGATGCGAAAAGCTTAGGCCATAATGTTGAAAAAGAACTGCAACAGGGCTGGTGTGCAAAAAGCGCCTTAAAGATTGTTATTGAACGCTTAATTGCACAGTTTAACGCCATGCAAGATCCTTATATTAAGGAGCGTGCAGTCGATGTTAAAGACATTGGTTTACGCGTGCTGCACCATTTGGTTAATACCGAATATGCGATAAAAGACTACCCCGAAAATACCATACTCATCGCGCATACATTAACCCCCGCCATGTTGGCAGAGGTGCCTAAGGAACGCTTGGTAGGGGTGGTGAGTATTAACGGCTCAGCGAATAGCCATGCATCCATACTCACGCGCGCTATGGGGGTGCCGGCTATTTGGGGCATTGAAGATATTCCATTATTGCAGCTCAATAATAAATCAATGATTTTAGATGCCTTTTCGGGGCGTTTGTACATATCACCGTCGCAAATATTAATTGATGAGTATACCGAGCTACAGCACCAAGATAACTTACTGAATAATCGTTTTTTAGCTGAGCAATCCCTTAGCGCCCATACCTTAGATGGCGAACATATTAGTTTATTGCTCAATGCGGGGCTTGAGTTTAACCCGCAGCAGAACAGTGCGCATATTTGTGATGGGGTAGGGTTATATCGTACCGAATCGTGGTTTATGCAAAAAGGACAATTTCCTTCACAAACCGAGCAAGAGCATTGGTACCGAGAAGTGCTCAGCAGCTATTACCCCAATCCGGTGGTCATGCGTACCCTTGATATAGGGGGCGATAAAGTTCTTGATTACTTTAATATTACCGAAGAAAACCCATTTTTAGGCTGGCGCGGTATTAGGATCAGTTTAGATCACCCTGAGCTATTTTTAGATCAACTCAAGGCCATGCTCAAAGCGAATATTGGCTTAGGTAATTTAAAAATTATGCTGCCGATGATCAGTGGTACAGAAGAAGTTGATGAATCACTGGCGTTATTTGAACAAGCCTATTTTGAACTTAACGAGCAGCACCCAGAGCTTACCGTAGAGCGGCCCGATATAGGGATTATGCTGGAAGTGCCCTCAAGTGTATTTATGTTGGCCGACTGGTCACAAAAAGTGGACTTTTGTTCGGTAGGCAGCAACGATTTAACGCAATACCTACTTGCCGTTGATAGATCAAATGCGCGAGTGGCCGAGCTATTTAACCCGTATCACCCGGCGGTGTTAAGAGTATTAAATAAAGTGGCGTGCGAGTGCCAACAGCACGAATTACCCTTTAGTTTGTGTGGTGAGTTAGGTGGCGACCCCGAGGGAGCCATATTATTGATTGCTATGGGATATCGTCGTTTAAGTATGAACCTGTCGTCACTGAATAAAGTGAAATGGGTGTTGAGACGTTTGCATGTTAGTGACATGGAAGCGTTACTAAAAGAGTGCTTAGCGCAATCATCGGCCAAACAAGTATTACGTTTAACTCGTAATTTTATGATTGAGCATCAATTGGGCAACTTATTTTATACGCCTAAATAAGCGTGTTGTACACGTAATGAATTTACGTGTTTACGGCAGCAAAATCCATTAACATACCCACATAATAAAAGGTGTTTGGAATAACTATGTATGAGCTAGGATTATTAGTGGCTTATTGTGCGCTACTAGGCTGTGTAGTCGGTTTTTTAGCAGGATTATTAGGCATTGGTGGTGGTTTAATCATTGTGCCGGTATTAAGTGCGTTATTACTCACGTTTAACGTTGCCCCCGCAGAAAATATTTTAGTTATTGCGATTGCCACCTCACTTGCTTCTATTTTGTTTACCTCAACCTCTTCAGCGCTGGCTCATCATAAAAATGCTAACGTGCCTTGGGCTATTGCTCCTTGGGTTATGTCGGGGGTGGCGATTGGCGCGTTGATCAGTGGCTTTGCAGCCAGTTTGATCCCAGAACAAGTATTACGCACGGTATTTGCTGTGAGTGTGGTATTTATTGCCCTAAGAATGGTGTTGTCGGCGCGAAATAAACCATTACGGGTAAAGCCTTTACCTGCGGGGCCAATACTAGCCAGCCTGTGTGCGATAATGGGCGCGCTGTCGGGCTTAATTGGCATAGGCGGCGGCGCATTAATTGTGCCTTTGCTGCATTATTATTCGGTTGATATCAAAAAGGCGATTGGCTGCGCTGCGGCCTGCGGCATTGTTATCGCTTTATTTGGCTCAATTGGTTACATTAGTGCCGGTTGGCAGGTAACCGACTTAGCCCATGGTTTTGCAGGGTTTGTGTATTTACCTGCATTATTTGGCATTGTAGTAACGTCGTGGTTTATTGCGCCCATGGGAGCAAAAGCTACGCACTATTTACCGGTTAATACAATAAAGAAAGTTTTCGCGGTGCTGTTAGTTATCATCGCAATCAAAATGGTTTTAAGCTAAAGGTTTATATATGGCAATGGAGTTTCCTCAAATTGATCCGATAATTTTTTCTGTCGGTCCTCTCAGCGTACGTTGGTACGGCTTAATGTATTTAATAGGCTTTGCGTTTGCGATGTGGTTTGCTAATCGTCAAGCGGCTAAAGCCGGTTCTAATTGGAGCAAAGAAGAAGTAGGCGACTTATTATTTTACGGCATGCTTGGGGTAATACTGGGCGGGCGTATTGGCTATGTATTATTTTATCAATTTAGCTATTTTTTAGAAAATCCGTTTTATTTATTCAGGATAGATCAAGGCGGTATGTCGTTTCATGGCGGCACTTTGGGAGTTATTACCGCGATTGGTATTTTTGCTTGGACACGGAAAAAACAGTTATTAGCTGTGGGTGACTTTGTTGCGCCGCTGGTGCCAGTGGGATTATTAGCTGGGCGAATTGGTAACTTTATTAATGGTGAATTATGGGGGCGCACCACCGATGTGCCGTGGGCTATGGTGTTCCCAACGGGCGGGCCATTAGCGCGTCATCCATCACAACTTTATGAAGCCTTTTTTGAAGGACTAGTATTGTTTATTATTTTATATATATTTATTAAAAAATCACGTCCCGTAGGCAGTGTGGGTGGTGTGTTTTTATTAGGTTACGGATTTTTCCGTTTTTGCATTGAATATTTCCGCGAACCGGATGCGCATTTAGGCCTGTTTGGTGGAGTTATTTCAATGGGACAAATACTGTCGTTACCGATGATCATCGGTGGCTTAGGCTTATTAATTTGGGCTTATAAAAAACCACAACAAGCAACAGCTGCAAAAGGTTAAAAAACAAACGATGAAACAATATTTACAGTTATGTCAGCGCATTGTTGACGAAGGGCAGTGGGTTGAAAATAAACGCACCGGTACGCGCTGCTTAACGGTTATTAACGCCGATTTAGAATACGATGTGGCAAATAATCAGTTTCCGATGATCACCACGCGTAAAAGCTATTACAAAGCCGCAATTGCAGAATTACTCGGTTATTTACGAGGTTACGATAACGCCAAGCAATTTCGCGATATAGGGTGTAAAACCTGGGATGCAAATGCGAACGAAAATAGCGCATGGTTAAATAACCCAAATCGGAAGGGCGAAGACGATATGGGCCGTGTATACGGCGTGCAAGGGCGTAACTGGCAGCGTCCCGATGGCTCAACGCTCGACCAGCTGGCTAAAGTAATTAATAACTTAAAAAATGGCATAGACGATCGCGGCGAAATTATTAGCTTTTATAACCCGGGCGAATTTGAGCTTGGCTGCTTGCGCCCGTGTATGCATACGCACACTTTTTCATTGTTAGGTGATACCTTATATTTAACCTCTTATCAGCGTAGCTGTGATGTGCCATTAGGGTTGAATTTCAATCAAATTCAATGTTTTGTACTGCTGGCATTGGTAGCCCAAATTACCGGGCATAAGCCTGGCAAGGCTTATCATAAAATTACAAACGCCCACATTTACGAAAACCAACTAGAATTAATGCGTGATGTGCAATTACAACGCGAGCCATTTGCATCGCCGCAATTAACGATTAATCCCAATATTAAATCGCTTGAAGATATAGAAACCTGGGTCACTAAAGATGACTTTACAGTGAGCGGCTATCAATGCCACGAAGCCATTAAATACCCATTTTCAGTATAAAAGATTAAGGAAAACACCATGAAAGCAGTGATCCCCGTAGCAGGCCTCGGTACACGCATGTTACCCGCTACTAAAGCAATTCCTAAAGAAATGCTGCCAGTTGTAGACCGACCTTTAATTCAATACGTAGTAAACGAAGCCGTTGCTGCGGGTGTTAAAGAAATCGTATTAGTAACGCATTCAAGTAAAAACTCGATTGAAAACCACTTTGACACTAGCTTTGAGTTAGAAGCAACACTTGAAAAGCGCGTTAAGCGCCAGCTACTTGCCGAAATACAGTCCATTTGCCCAAAAGACGTGACCATTATTCAGGTACGCCAAGGTGAAGCGAAAGGGCTCGGGCATGCTATTAATTGTGCAGCGCCCATTATAGGTAATGAACCGTTTGTGGTTATTTTACCTGACGTGATCATTGATGATATGGAGTCTGATCTTACAACAGATAACCTAGCCGAAATGATCAGCCGGTTTGAACAAACTAAACACAGCCAGATCATGGTAGAGGCCGTACCTAAAGAGCAAGTTGATCAATTTGGTATTGTTGATTTAGGTGATGTGGAACTGGCAGCAGGTAAAAGCTCACCTATTCATAATATGGTAGAAAAACCGGCTGTTGCACAAGCACCGTCAAACCTTGCGGTGGTAGGGCGTTATGTATTAAGTGAAAACATTTGGCCATTATTAGCAAAAACCCCGCAAGGTGCGGGCGATGAAATTCAGCTAACTGATGCAATTGCCATGCTAATGGCACACGAACCCGTTGATGCGTACGCCATTAAAGGGCGCAGCCATGACTGCGGTAGTAAAATTGGCTACCTTAAGGCGACCATTGAATTTGCACTGCGCCGAGAAGAATTTGCAGCTGAGCTAAAAACATTTATTAAAACATTAATTTAATGTTCACTACATAAATTAATAGTGAGGCGCCAACTTGGGCGCCTTTTTTATGGGTGAATACTTTGATGACTATTTTTAGGGGGGGATAGCCATCTTATTAAAGCATTTTCTTGGCACTATCATTAATCACTTATTTCATACTATTACTATTAAATGAGTGATTGTTTGACTATTTCTACAGACATAACACAAATTATGTTGTAATGTTTATGTTAATTGATGTTAAGTTTCACTTGGTGTTAAATGTTGTACTAAAGGAATGGATTGCGCTTTTTAAGTCATCAATTATCGGTTAAAAGATCTAGGTTGTTCTTCTATATAATCAATAAAGTTAAACGCTTCCTGGTAAGGTTGTTTAACTGGAATGTCAGTGTCACTGCACTACTTTCAGGTAACGAATAGATGTTTAAATATAAAAAATATAATTACCGGTTAATATTGAGCTCGCTAGTACTGTTGTTTAGTACAGCCTGTACAACACTCTCTGGTAGTGATCCTATTGCTGAGCCCGTAGTAAATGAGCCTGAGTACGTGTCGGTGACCGCCTTAGAGCTTGCCCAGCTTAAAGATGCTGCTATGCAATGGCAACAAGCCCGTGCGGGGTTAGAGCGCCTGTTAAAGCTAGAAAAAGAAATTACTTATTTAGTAGATCATATCGACATTATTAATAGCAAAGCGATTGCGCAGTCGCAACAAGGGTATCGCCGCCAATATCAAGGTGCAAGTCGACAAAGGTATACTACTAACACTGCTCAGCAAACGGTTAAAGCCAACTATAACTACAGTAATAAACCCGTGGTTAAAAAAAACACCCCCAAAGCCGTGTTTGCTTTACAAGTTGCCTCACTTGATTCAGAACAAGACTTAGTTAAAGCGTGGCAAGAGCTTAACAATAAAGCAGCGCCGTTATTTAGAGATAAAATACGCACCAATGTAGAAACTGCCACCATTAATAATAAAACCTACTACCGTTTAAAGTTAGGGGTATATCAAAACTTTAAGAATGCTCAAGCCGATTGCGAAGTGTTCAAACTCTATAAACAAGACTGTATTGTCAGTAATTACACCGACAAACCCGTGAAACTGTAGTTAATTGACACTTGCTAAATAATATTTTTTTCATACACTAGCGGCTTAACCATGCTGCTTTTTATTTGAGAGGCGCTGATTAATAAAACAAAGGTAGGAAACCTGTATGCAGTTAAAACGGAATTTTAAGCGCATTGTAATAATGCTGACGATAGCATTGCTAGTAAGTGCTTGCAGTGCAAAAAACACACACCGCTCAACAACAAGCGATCCGGTAAAAAATATACATATTAACAAAGCCGAACTCGCCCAACTACAACACTCTGCCGAGCAATGGCAAAACGCACAGCCCAAAGTGGAAAAACTACTGGAGTTAGAAAGTAAATTAGCGCAACTGAGTGTCAATCTAAAACAAATTGAGCAACAAAAAGCAGCTAATACTCAGCAGGTCGAAACGATATTTAATTTAACCGAGCTGCCCGCAAAGCCTGTCACTTTATTTGCACTACAAGTGGCAGCATTCAAAGATAAGCAAACAACGCTAAATGCGCTAACCCAATTAAAGCAACAAGCTCCCGATATCATCACAGCAACACTCGTTGTTAATATTGAGCCTGCCATAGTACAAAACACGCGATTTTATCGGTTAAAGTTGGGGGCTTATAAAACCAAAAGTGAAGCGCTCGAGGCGTGTCAAGCCTTAATGCAACAGCAAATAAACTGCTTTGTCAGTAATTACACTGCAGATAAAACATAATAGTAGCGTTTTGGGCATAATACTTGCTTTCTCTTGGCTATGTTTAAAAGAGGATGGCAACTATGCGCCTTTTATTACCCTTATTATTAATTAATTTAGTCGCCTGTAGCGCAGCGCCAGCGCCTGAGCCAAGTGTGAGTACGCATGCAGCAAAAGCAGCGATGGCGCCTTATACGGTAAATGACTACGTAAATAACCTCACTCATCAGCTGAGCCATTTTAAGCGGCCGCTAAATAGCAATACCCGTATAGCGGTGAGCAGTTTTTATTATGCCGACGCACTTGATTCAAAGCTTATCAGCGGTCAGGCCGCGGGTTTAAGCCAACAACTGCAAGAGAGCTTATTAACTCAGTTTACTCAGCTTGGCTACCATACGGTGGAATACCGCTTAACGAACTCTTTAACACTCAACCGTCATGCCGACAGTGCATTAAGTCGTGAATTAGCTGAATTGCGCGAACGTCAGAATATTGACTTAATTATTACCGGCACAGTAACCCGCCAGCAACATGCCTACATTGTTAATGCGCGACTCGTTAACATTAATAATAACCAGGTGTTATCGGCGGGCAGCACAGAGATCCCAATCAATGTTATGTGGGGCAGTGAAAAAGTGCAGCAACGCGAAAGTCATTTATACCGCAGCGAATACTAATTAGGAGCAAAAAATGAAACAGCTATTACTAATATTATGTTTGCCATTGGGCTTTGGCTGCTCACAAACGCATAGTGGTATGAATTCACACCCAAGCCATGCAGCAGCCAATAACAGCAAACAACTAGCAAATGAGCAGCGTGATGTGGCAACGCCAATGGCCGATAATCACGTATTTCAATCGGGGCTTACGCAATATAATAATTACACTGTGTCAAATACGGCGATGCGAAAAAACATTAACCATTATGTGCGCGGCATAATGCAAGACATGGCAGAAAACTTACAATACGTAAATCAAAAAACGCCGTTAGCGGTATCCAGCTTCGTATTTTTAGATGATGACTACAACGATGCGAGTTTATTGGGTAACCAAATAGCCGAAAGCTTTATGCACGAACTGCATAGTTTTGGTGTACCTGTCATCGATTTTAAAACCACCGATTTTATGCGCGTTACCCCCAGTGGCGACTTTGTATTAAGCCGCGACTATTTAGAACTAAACCAAGAGCAAAACTTTAATTATGTATTAGCCGGTACCTTAGTGAACCACCAAGGCGGCGTATTAGTTAACGCCCGTATTATAGGCTTAACCAGCAAAGCGGTAGTAGGCACAGCACAAGGCTTTATTCCACAAGCCGTGGTTGATGCACTCAATAGCAGTTATCGCACCGATGGTATTTTGCTTAAGCAAGCAAATAAGTGAGGACGTAATGCATTATAAAAAACTTGCAACTAGTTCACTGTTGTTGCTTAGCTTAGCGGGGTGTCAAACGGCACCAAAGAGCCCATCGGCTAATACCCACCGTGCGAGCCATTATGATATTAATGCCAACTACGAACAAGCGCAGCAGCCTATGCGTGGCGAGTACGACACAAGCCAGCAGTTTACGCCGCTTCAGCATCACAAAACGTTAGTAAATTACGTTGAACAAATGGCACTGGATTTAGTTGATACGTTAGAGTCTGGGCAAGAATTAGATAACAGTATTAATATTGCGGTTACCACCGTTGTAGACCTAGATGCCACGCTAAACAACAGTAACCAGTTAGGCAATCAAATATCAGAAACACTTATTCATCAGCTGCAAAAGTTTGGTTATGGCGTGGTTGACTTTAAAACCGCCGCGAAAATAACTGTAAATAGCCGAGGCGACTTTGTTTTTTCACGAGACATTAAAAAGCTCAGCAAAAAACATATGGCCAGCCATGTGTTGGGCGGTACGTTAATTTATCGTCGTAATGGCGTGAGCGTAAATACCCGAGTAATCAACGTGAGCAATCAGCAAGTGGTGGCAAGCAGTCGTAAATTTATTCCTGTGTATGTGCTAAGCAAAGAAGACATTTACTTATCAAGCAATTAAGCGCGTTTGTTACTTGCTTCAAAAAGGCCAACACCGTTATAATTTTACCCTCAAAAGCTTGATAGTGGCCTCTTAGTTAAATGGATATAACGGCCCCCTCCTAAGGGGCAGTTACAGGTTCGATTCCTGTAGGGGCTACCAATAAATTCAATGGGTTATGATTTATATCGCTGAACTTGTTTTTTGTGTAGCATATTTATAGCATCGTAACTGTAAATATAAAAAGTTTAGCGATGTTAAAATAGCCAAATTACATTCAGGCTGCTTTGTGCTAAAGCGGACGGTGGTAACGCCCGCCTAACACGCAATGTGTTGGTGTGGCTTTTTGCGATATTTGCTAAAACCATGATAACTATCTATTGTCGGAGTTTAGGCGTTTGTTATGAGTAAATTTGCTCAGTTGAAAGGCAACAATCAATGTCAATGCTACTGGAATGATCGATATCAAACCAAATATTGTATTGCCACTTATAAAGATTAGAATTGTTGATATTAAAAAGGAAGCGCTCGCAACGAATGCCCCAAGCATTCTAGTTTTGGGTGGAATCAACAAACCGCCTCCGCTTAGCTGAAGAATTCCGTAAGTTGTAATTAATGGGTTACTAAAGCCAAAACTTTGAAGAAATTGAACCTCTCCAGGAACAGCCATAACTTTTGCGGCGCCGGCGGCAATACTCAATAGAGCCACTATAATAATTAACACTATATTGAAAACTTTCACCAGCTCATCCTCTACTCATAACAATTTAATATCGACCCAACGGGGGGGTCTACCGATCATCGGGTCGATTTAATCTTAGCCACATTAATAACAAAATACCTCTAATCTTTCTATATTAAATAACAAATTGATATCTCAATAATTAACTGACATAAACGACCCCTTGGGTGATTTTTGGCTTAGTGGTGGTATTTGATGTGAACTTAGGAACAGTTACGATGACATTCATAACTAAGCGCTAGCTAAACACTCATCAAGAAGAGATACAAGGTTGGGTTGTGGTTTGCTTTAGCTTGAGCATAAAAAAAGCGAGTAAAGTTATTTACTCGCTGATTACTTTATTTAGCCCGAGGCCCGAGGCCCGAGGCCCGAAGCCCGAAGCCCGAAGCCCGAAGCCCGAAGCCCGAAGCCCGAAGCCCGAAGCCCGAAGCCCGAAGCCCGAAGCCCGAAGCCCGAAGCCCGAAGCCTATGCCC
>NZ_JBFJHD010000059.1:0-15801 GCF_041613455.1 Pseudoalteromonas sp.
AACGCATCATGATCAACAGCTTTGATCTACATCGTTTATTAATGTGGGCTGCTGAGCAAGGGAAGCAAACCGAACTAAAACTGGCGTTTTTTAAAGCGCACTTTAGCGATTTAATCTATTTAAACCAAGAACAGGCGTTACTCAATGTGGTGGCACACGTGGGTCTTGATAAAGACACTGCGCGCAACATATTACACTCAGACAAATACGTGCAAGCGGTACGCGAAGAGCAACACAATATTAAACAAATGGGTATTAGTTCAGTGCCAACATTTATTATAAACGATAAGTATGCCCTCACCGGCGGGCAACCCCCTGACGCGTTTATTCAAGCACTGCAACAAATAAGCGCAGAAGAAGCTCAGCAATCGCTGTAAAAAGCTCAAACAGCAAAAAGGCTGCCCTAGGCAGCCTTTTAACTATCGCACTAACAAAGCCCGTTATTAAGTGCGGTAAAGCACTTTAATTACATGCCAGCCAAATTTAGTTTTCACTAAGTGCGGCTCTAAAATGGCGCCGGAAAATGCCACCTTATCAAACTGTGGCACCATTTGCCCGCGTCGAAACTCACCTAAGTCGCCGCCTTTTTTACCCGACGGGCATGACGAATATTTTTTCGCTAAGGTTTGAAACTTTGCACCTTTGGCTAACTGCTTAATAATATCTTCCGCAATTTCTTTATGCTTTACCAATATATGCAGTGCATGTGCTGTATTTGCCATGAAAGAACCCTGTAATAATCGTTAAACTCAAACACGCTGATTTTAGCACAGCTATAATTAAGCACGCATAGATTTAATCAGCAAAATGGGCATAAACATAACAACTCATGGCTGTTTTTACGCATCGGGCGCGGTAACAAGCAACAGGGTTAAGCGCTACAATTTAATCATCTTCTAGCGAAATAGAAAACGGCGCACAGGGCGTCCCTTGATGAAACACTAATTGCCACTGATCGGTATTTTTGCGCCACAGCGACATGCGGACAGAGTAATTAAACTCCGCACGCGCAGAGCGCCGATACGCAGCCTGATAGCTTATCTGCGCAACGTTTTCACTGAGCATACGCCCTTGAAAATGTTGGTTATAAAACTGCGGCACAACTTCAGTGGGCAAGCGGGTTAATACTTGATACTTATTAAACACCGTGCCATGAGCGGAAATTTCAATAAATTCATCATCTAACAGTTTATCTAGGGTACCCGCAGATTGGCGCACCTCGGGCTCTAATAGTTGTCGTTCTGCCTCAATTAAATGATTAAATAAGTGCAGCTTAATTTTACCACTCATGGTTTTTACCACGCATAACCCCCTTTATTGGTAAACTTGCCCAGCTTTCATTACAAATTGCACATCCTTTAATGCGTCAATGTTTTGCAGCGGTGACATCGCGACACTAATAATATCGGCTTGTTTACCCACACTTAAATCACCTAGTCGCGCTTCTTGCCCTAACAATTTCGCGGCATGGACCGTGGCCGATTTAATCGCCTGCGCCTCACTCATACCATTACTGACAAGTAACGTAAACTCATTGGCATTAAGCCCATGGCGTGAGACTCCTGAGTCGGTACCAAAGGCAATATTGACGTTATTTTGCAGTGCAAGCTGAAACGAGGCCTGCATTTTTGGCGCTACTTCACGCACTTTATTGACAATAGCAATTGGCATATTTGGATTGCTGCTGGCTTCTTCGCTCACTGTTGCGCCCGCCAATAATGTAGGCACTAAATAGGCGCCGCTATTGTTAAACAACCTGATGGTTTCTTTATCTAAATAAGAGCCATGCTCTATGGAGTCGACTCCCGCTCTAAGCGCGGCTTTGATACCCTGAGTGCCATGGGCATGGGCCGCCACTTTACGTCCTAAATTATGTGCTGTATCAACAATGGCGTGTAACTCTTCATCACTCAGTTGCTGATTCACGCCTGCGGCGGTATTACTTAACACCCCTCCCGTGGCGGTAATTTTTATCACATCGGCGCCACTTTTAATCACCTCGCGAACTGCACGGCGACAATCATCGGCGCCATTACAAATACCCAGCGACGCGCCAACTCCTGCGCTAATATCTGCACGGTAGCCGTGTAAATCGGCATGCCCACCGGTAGGCGATACCGTATTACCCGCGGCAAAAATACGTGGCCCGGCAATGTCGTTACGTTCAATGGCGCGTTTTAATGGAAATATAACTTGATGGTCACTGCCCAAATCGCGCACCGAAGTAAACCCCGCCGCTAAAGTGCGCTCTAGGTATTTAATCGAACGCAGTGCCTGATCGGCTTCATATTCTGTGGTCCAACGATGCCTGTTAACGCTGGCATCTCGCTCAAAGGTGACGTGCACATGCATATCTATCAGCCCTGGCAGTACAAATTGATTTTTCAAATCGATTACCTGCGCATCGCTTAAACCAAATGCATCCTGTGACACATAACCGGCTTTTATTGCCGCTATTTTGTCATCTGTTATCAGCAAGGTTTGCGCCGTTTTAAGTTGCTGCTCTGCACCTAACAGGACACTGCCTGCATGAATAATTTTATGTTGCTGCGCGAATGTACTCGTGCTGATGAGGGTTAAAGCGATGGCGGTTAACGTGGTAAATAATGTTATTTTCATTGTGACTCCTTTTTATACTAGCTTTAACTTAATTCGCTTAAAATTGCTACAATTAAGCGACAAAGCGTGACCTAATACGCTATGATTTTGTTCACTATGGGGTATTTACTAGTGTTAAAAGCCATTTTTTGGTATAACTTATCCATTAGCAATACTTGTCAGACCACCTTTTAAGAGAACACACTATGCCTTACGCACATATCACAGGTTGGGGTAAATGCATTCCACCCGCAAGCATTAGTAACGATGAAATTAGTGAAATCGTTGATACCACAGACGAATGGATCACCACGCGAACGGGCATTAAATCTCGTAGAATTAGCCACGTAAGTACCGCCGACCTGGCGACGGTGGCGGCTAAACATGCCATTGCCTGTGCGGGTATTGATGCAAAAGATATTGATTTAGTTATGTTAGCCACTTGCACCCCCTCAACCGTGGTTGCCAATACCGCGTCTTTAGTGCAAAAAAATATTGGCGCCGAGGGCGCTGCAGCAATGGACACCAATGCTGCCTGTTCGGGGTTTTTATATGCATTACAAGCCGCAACAGCACAAATTCAAGCGGGGATGATTAAAACCGCCGTGGTTATTGCCGCAGAGCGCATGAGCTGGTATATCAACTGGTCACGCCGCGACAGTGCGGTATTATTTGGTGATGGTGCAGGCGCGGTGGTACTTCAAGCCGCCGACACTCCCGCGGGTTTACTGGGCACGAAAACTGGCTGTGACAGTACTGACCGTGATATTTTGCATATCGTTAATTTTGGTAGCGACTTAAATAAGTATCAGCCAATTGGCCCATCAGATCTATTATTTGAAGGGCGAGAAATTTTTAAGCGTGCGGTGAAAGGCATGAGTGAAGCGTGTGATGACGTACTCACGCAAGCAAACCTAAGCCTAGATGATATTAATGTGCTCGTGCCACACCAAGCTAATTTGCGTATTATTCAAGCCATTCAGCAACGTTTGAAAGTGCCTGATGAAAAAGTCATGGTGAATATTGGCGAATACGGCAATACCTCTGCAGCCACCATTGCTATTGCACTGTGTGAAGCTGTAGAGCAAGGGTTAATTAAGCCACACGCCAATATTATGTCGGCGGCCTTTGGCGCAGGCCTTACTTGGGCCGCAGGCTATATTAAGTGGGGCGAGCGTGTTACCCCAATTAATATCAGTGATGCGCAACTACCAACGTGCGATAAAACCGGCCTAGAGTTGGTTGAGCCCGCCGTTAAAGCCTGTAAAGATGCCGAGCCAGGTTAACGGGTAATAACATAGCGAACATTTTGCACAAAGCGCACTG
Organism: Pseudoalteromonas sp.; assembly: GCF_041613455.1. Taxonomy (GTDB): domain Bacteria; phylum Pseudomonadota; class Gammaproteobacteria; order Enterobacterales; family Alteromonadaceae; genus Pseudoalteromonas. Next base: position 3,925 of record NZ_JBFJHD010000059.1, read on the forward strand.
AGTCAAGTGTGCTTTTTTTATAGCACTAATAAAACATGAGGTCATACATTGCAATTACTGGGTATTCACCACGCGGCTATTATTTGCAGCGACTACTCGCGCTCAAAGCGCTTTTATAGTCAAATACTCAAACTTACCGTGCTGAATGAGCATTATCGTGCTGCGCGAAACTCCTATAAGCTGGATTTAGCCCTGCCTGATGGCAGTCAAATAGAGTTATTTTCATTTGAGGGTGCCCCGCCACGGCCCAGTTATCCTGAAGCACAAGGGCTTCGCCACTTAGCATTTAAAGTCACTGATATTTGCCACGCTAAGCAGTATTTAGAATCGTAGGGAGTCGTTGTAGAGCCGATCAGAGTCGATGAAATAACCGGCAAAAGGTTTACTTTTTTTGCCGATCCAGATGATTTACCGCTTGAGCTATATGAGGGTTAAAACCTCATATAGCTGTGTAGCTAATTAGTTAAAGCGATTTTGTAAGTAGTTAAATACCGCACGAATACCCAGCGCTTCACCGCCTACAGGTCGCCCGGGTAACGCGCGTAAATTCCACGCCATCACATCAAAGTGTACCCAAGGGGTGTTAGGTTCAATAAACGCTTTTAAGTATAATGCCGCGGTTATTGCGCCACCAAACGGCGTGCTAGCACAATTGGCCATATCGGCCACATCACTGTTTAAAAACGAGGTGTATTGCTCAAATAATGGCAGTTGCCATACGGGGTCGTTTACCGTTAAACCAGCATCCATAATTTGATTGGCAACATCCCGCTCAGTAGAGAAAAAGCCCGGTAACTCAGTGCCTAGTGCAACACGACAGGCTCCCGTTAAGGTAGCAAAGTCAATGATCAGCGCAGGATCATCATTTTGCGCTTCGCTGAGTGCATCACAAAGCACTAAGCGCCCTTCGGCATCGGTGTTGTCTATTTCGACCATAATGCCTTTACGGGTTTTAATCACATCGCCTGGGCGAAAGGCATTGCGCGACACCGCATTTTCAACCGCAGGCACTAATACCCGTAATCGAATGGGTAAGTTTGCCGCCATAATTAGCTGTGCTAGGGCAATCACATGAGCTGCACCGCCCATGTCTTTTTTCATATTGCGCATGCCGGCACTGGGTTTTAAATCGAGGCCACCGGAGTCAAAACACACCCCTTTGCCCACCAAGGTAATTAACGGCGCATCTTTTGCGCCCCAGGTTAAATCAAGTAAGCGCGGTTTATTTTCACTGGCACGCCCCACCATGTGGATCGTTGGGTAGTTTTGTTCTAGCAGTTCATCCCCTACCCATTGGGTAAAGTTGCCATCAAAGGTGTCGGCTAAATCACTCATCACTTGTGCTAAATGCTGAGGCATCATATCGGCCGCAGGCGTGTTCACTAAGTCGCGGGCTAAATAAATCGCATCTGCTTGTTGTTTTATTTGCTGATACAAGGCTTTATCTGCAATGCCTAACTGCGCTTTTGCAGACGCTTTTTCTTTATACTCGGTAAATTCATAGCCGCCCAGTACAAAGCCCAATGCCAACTGCGCTACAAGTTGCTGATCGCCTTGTATTTGATAACAGCCAACAGGTAATTTTTTAGCTAACTCACCGGCCGCCCAAAAGTCGTCACTGTTGCGCATTAAGCAATACACATGGCTCAGCTTACCATTCTCGGCATCAGGAACTAACGTCAGCCCTTGCTTTTCAAAGTCACTGTTTATTAGCCAGTTTTGCACAAATGTGGATTGCTGTGTAAGCCAGTCGCTTAACTCGTTTTTAAGAATAAAAGTTAACGGTATTCCAGAAGAAGTATGACGAAGTAATGCACTCATTAATTGACTCACATATTATAAATGGTAGTTAAGCATAACAATAAGAAGGGGCAAAAGGTATCGCTATTTGCAGCAAATTTAAATTACTTTTTTAGCGCTGAATTGCTTTTTTCCTTTTGATTTTGTTGATCTATTTCGGCATCAATGTCTTTTAGTGGTTTGTTAATATTAAACGAGCTAGGCAACACATCAACGCCTACTAGGCGGCCGAGTTTTACCACTAAAGGAATGGTCAATGGTGCAAAGGGTAATATTGCAAATACGCCTAAGCCTAACCCTTTTAAAATATCAACAAACTGCTCGTTTGCCCGTTTTAACTCGGCTTTATTAGTTTGCCCTTGAGTATAGCGCTTGTATATTGACAGCATTTCTTTGGTTTCGAGCTTTTCCTGCGCGAGCGCAATTTTAAGCGCCACCATAGCACGACGAAAGCGCAGCTGTTGGCGCTTAGTACTAATTTTAACAACCCGCCATGGTGCGCGGTGAATCACTTTATATAATTGCATTTGAGTATTCTCACACAGTGAATGCCGTTCACAAAGAATAATTTACATGCCCAAGGCAATACTTTATTATTTACTCCCAACGAACATACCAATAGTACTCTGTGATGCAAAAAAATCCCCCTGTTGCTAAGCCCGAAAAGCCCAAATCTGATGAGTGCTGTGGTGGTGGCAGCTGCTGCCCCTGTGTCTGGGACGAATACAAAGAACAGCTCGCTGCGTGGAAACGCAATAACGAACAATTCAACATAACAATAACATAACAACAAAGTAACAACCCTTCACTAATACCCTGCCTGCGCACACAAATCATCTACCATTCCCTTGCTGAATAGGCGTTTAACGCTGCTTATGCAATTGTTGCGCTTTAATAAAAAGCCTTTAATTTGTTAAATTCCAGTTAATTAATTATTGCACTAGGTTATTTTTACCTATAGTGTAGGTTCAGGACTCACAGGAAGTGTGCTTAAGTTATTAAGCTTTGGGGAGTCAGCAGCGATTGTTAACGCCCTCCTTTATGTGTTTGTCCACTACTCAAATAAAGCCATGTACAAACATGGCATGATCAAAGAATACGATTCTAACTGGGGATATTTAGAATGAAATTAAAAAACAATGTGCTAAACCACGCAATTAAATTTGCGCTAGCCACCACCACTGCAGGGCTGTTTATTTCGGGCAGCGCAATAGCGCAACAGGAACCAGAGCAACAACAAACTAAAGTTAATAAAAACGTCGAAAAAATTGCCGTAGTAGGTACTCGTTCAGCGCCACGCTCTATCGGTGACTCACCGGTACCCATAGACATTATTGGTGGCGAAGAATTAGGTAAGTCGGGTAATACCGACATGCTCGAATTGCTTAAAGGCGCGATCCCTTCGTTAAACGTACACTCAATGCCTATAAGTGATGCCGCGTCTTTAGTACGCCCTGCTAACTTACGTGGTTTGCCTTCAGACAGCACACTTATTCTATTAAATGGTAAACGCCGCCACCGCGCCTCAGTTATTGCTTTTTTAGGTGGTGGTATTAACGATGGCGCACAAGGCGCCGATATTTCGGTTATTCCTAGCATTGCGCTAAAACAAGTAGAAGTATTGCGTGATGGTGCTGCCGCTCAGTACGGCTCTGATGCGATTGCAGGCGTAATGAACTTTGTATTAAAAGATGCCTCAGAAGGCGGCACCCTAGAAGTGCGCAAAGGTGAGTATTATGAAGGCGACGGCGACACCACACAGGTTTCGGGCAATATTGGTCTGCCTTTTACCGACAGTGGTTTTGCTAACTTAAGCTTTCAGTATAAAACTGCTGATGCCACTAGCCGCTCAGAGCAACGCCCTGATGCCGCAGCGTTAGATGCAGCAGGAGTGCCAGATATAGCGCCCATTACTCAAGTATGGGGTGCCCCTGAGGTTGATGACGATATTTCGATTTTTGGTAATGTGGGCTTAGAGCTTACCAATGATTCAGAGTTTTACATGTTTGGTAACTACTCTGAGCGTGATGTACGTGGCGGATTTTATTACCGTAACCCGCATACACGTCCAGGTGCCTACTCAAACGATGGTGGCGAAACACTACTCGTTGGTGACTTAACCGGCGATATGAGTGGTAACTGTCCCACAATTGCGATTGATGACAATGTTCTTGATAACCCTGAATATATTAATGGTGTAGCGAACAACCCAGATTGTTTTGCATTTAACGAAATGCTTCCAGGCGGGTTTACGCCTAATTTTGGCGGTAATATCACCGATACTTCACTAACTATTGGTACCAAAGGCCAGTTTACCGATGGTTTCATGAAAGATGTGTATTACGATTTAAGCGGTACCGTGGGTTATAACGAGTCTCGTTACTTTATTTACGACACCATTAATGCGTCATTAGGTCCTGAAACACCGCGTGATTTCAGCCCAGGTAAATATGAGCAATTAGAGAAAAACTTTAACTTTGACCTGTCTAAATCATTTGATTTTGGTCTTGCCTATGACGTTAACGTTGCTGGTGGTTTAGAGTGGCATGAAGAAACCTTTACTGTGGTATCTGGCGACGAACCGTCATTTATAGCAGGCCCTCTCACTGATCAAGGCTTTGGTATTGGCTCAAACGGCTTCCCTGGTTTTAAACCTTCTGATGCCGGTGAATATACGCGTCGTAACTACGCCGCCTATGTTGATGTTGAAGCGCCATTTACAGAAGAATTTTTGATGGGCTTAGCGGTCCGTTTTGAAGATTACGACACTTTTGGTACCACGACTAACTACAAACTCATGGCGCAGTATCATTTAACCGAAGATTTAAATGTACGTGGCTCAATTAGCACCGGCTTTAGAGCGCCAACGGTAGGCCAAGCGAATGTCAGTAACGTACAAACCAACTTAAGCAGTGGTGTACTCGTCGATTCTGCGTTATTACCACCAACAAACCCAATTGCAGTGCAGCTTGGCGGTACCGAATTAGAGCCAGAAGAATCACAAAGCTATACCTTAGGTGCTGTGTATACGCTGGGCGATTTATTCTTAACGGTTGATTACTACAATATTCAAGTAGATGAGCGTATTAGTCAGTCTGATAAAATTGAGCTTAGCCAAGCAGATAAAGATAAACTCTCTGCTGCGGGCGTGCCTAATGTACAAAACTTAGCGCAGGTTAGCTTCTTTACCAACGACTTTGACACTACCACACAAGGCGTTGATGTTGTTGCTAATTACTCGGCTGAATTATTCAACGGTAGCTCAACCTTTAGCTTAGCGTACAACTGGAATGAAACTGAAGTGACGCGCTCAACCGCAATCACTGGGCCATTTAAAGTCAGTCGCCTTGAAAACGACTTACCTAACCACCGTGCTACATTAAGCTGGGCACAACAGTGGGAAAGCTTTTCAGCATTTACACGTGTAAATTATTATGGCGAATACCAAGGCGTGCATGTAGATTACGATGCAACCGCTAAAATGGCGGATGCTGCTGTAACCTTAGACGCTGAAATCACTTACTTTTTAAATGAGTCAATGAGCTTTTCAGTCGGCGCTCAAAACTTACTTGACCAAGAAGCTGAAAAATTAGACTTCTTTGATAACACCGGTATTCCTAATAATAACTGGGGTGGTCAATACTACGAAACATCACCTTATGGTATTAACGGTGGCTTTTACTATGTTAAAGCAACGTATACCTTTTAAACCTTATTGGTCATAAAACAAAGGCGAAATGTGAAAGACATTTCGCCTTTTTCGTTGTATAGATAGTTATACCCAATAAACAGGACTCGTTACTTTATGCTGCTGCTTAAAAAGGCCCATCAGTTGCTTGCACAAAACCGCCATCGGGAGGCTGAATTTCACTATAAAGCCGTGCTCAAAGCGGATGCTGACAACGGCGAAGCCTTATTTGGTTTAGGCCGTATAGCACTGCGATTAGAGCGTAACGACGCGGCGGTGTATTTGCTACAAAAGGCCTGCCAGCGTTTACCCTATGCGCTAGAACCCTTACATGCACTCGCGGATGCCTTTAATAATGTGAACTCGCCAAACGATGCGTTAAAAGTGCTTGAATACGCGGTGAATGTTGCCAGTAATAACCCTGAGCCCTACTATTATTTAGCTCAGCACTATTTAACCTATGGTGAGCTCGACAAAGCCCACACTACCTTTGCCCGCGCGCTCAGTTTAGGCACTTACCCAGTTACCGCCTATATTTTATATGAATTAGTGCAGCTTGGGCGCTTTGATAAAGAGCATAATTACCTCAGTAATTTGCACTATTTGTTAACACAAACCAATAACTTACGCCTTAAAATGGTGTGCTACTACGGCTTAGCAAAAAGCTACGATCAGCTCGACGATACCGCGCAAGCATTCGACTACTTTATTTTAGCAAATAAACTACAAAGAAAACTCAGTGACTTTGCTACTGCAGAGCTGACAGGGTTTTACGATGAAATTATAAAATACAGCTCTAAAACACTTATCAGTAGCGCCAATAAAAACCTCAAAGCAACAATCACCCCCGTGTTTATTATTGGTATGCCACGCAGTGGTTCAACGTTATTGGAACAAATGCTGGCGAACCATAGTCAGTGCGCAAGCATCGGGGAAAGTGTCAGTATAAGTCGTGATGTAGCGGCATTTTTAGAGCAAAAAACCGGGGTTCGCTACCCGCAGTGTTTAAACCATTTAACGGCTGCGCTTATTAAGCAAGCGCGCGACATTTACCTTGCCAGATTAAACAGTGTGAGCCCGCATCGGCCATTGGTTATTAATAAATTACCCAGTAACTATCAATCAATGGGACTGATCCACCTGCTGTTTCCAAACGCTAAATTTATTAATTTAACGCGCGACTTTCATGCCACTGCGTTTTCGGTATTTACCAGTTATTTCGCCGAAAATGAGCCCTACTTTTGCTCTTTACCCGAGTTTAAGCTGTATTACAGTTTGTACCAAAAGTTAATGGCGCACTGGCAATCCATCCCCGCACTAAACATTTATACACTCAGTTACGAGGAGTTAGTCGCCAACCCGCAACAGCAGCTCAGCGCATTGCTGCAATTTTTAAATTGCGCTTACGAAAAAAGCTGCCTGGCTTTTTATCAACAAAAATCCGCAGTAGCAACCTTAAGTAAACAAGCAATAAGAAAGCCGGTTAATAACCACAGCATCGACAAATGGCGCCGTTATGAACAGCCATTAGTTAACCAGCTGGAGGAGCTGCAAACCAATTAAGTACGTCTTGAAATTGCTCCTCACGTGCCACAGGGTGGGTCAACATATTGATGTGGTCGTAATCAATTTTATGACCAAAGCGGCGGCCATAAATTTGCATTTTTTGCACTCCAGCGCCCGATTCGGCAATAAATTTTTCGATATCTATCGGCTGCGCGAGGGCTTTATCTTTTGAGCCCGCCACATGCAAAGTAGGAGGTAAGGTTAATTGCGCAATCGCTTTGCCATAATCAAAACCATCATCACTGTCTATCCACGGTGATTTTTTAGCCCACTGCATACTTTGCCAATGTGATTTTTGGGTTTCATCATCACTGCCCCACTTTAAGCGCTTAGCGGGTAAATAACCGTGCTTTTTAGCCACAATTGGCGCCATAAAATACCAAATGAGATTTGCTTGCAGTAACTTTTTCGGGTGGTTATTAAATAAAGAGCGCTTAGTACCAAAGTAAGCACAGGCCTTTACCTCTTTAATATACTCAGGAAAGCGCGCAAAAACGCTGTTCATTAATACGCCGCCCCACGAATGAGCCAGCCAATAATCGGGTTTTTTACCTTCAAGGCTGGCAATTTTATCAATAAAAGCGGGAATATCTTCTAAAATAGCTTCAGTTTGCCCATAACGCGCATGCTTACTAATAACCGGCTTACTTTCACCACGACCACGTAAGTCGGCAACATAACAAGTATAGCCATGCTCCGCTAAAAATGGCGCTAAGCCTTTGTTGCTATGGGTATAAAATATTTTGCCGTTTTCTACCGCGCCGTGCATAAAAAATGCCACGGCACCGGTTGCGTTATCGCCCTTGATACAGCATAAATGTAAGGTTTGCTGATCCGCTAAGGTAATAAAGATTGATTGCTGAGTAATTGCCACCGTGAGTCCTTTTAAAATTACTAACACCTCATCCTACCAGTTAGCAACAAATAGCCAAAGTGAAAATTATCACGTTTTTATCTTGGTATTTGTTACAATTAGCGTTTATTCCAGTTGTAACAGCATAATCATGACAGCACGTAGCGTACGCACTAAACTACATCCCCGTAATCAGCACCTTAACGGTTATGATTTTGAGCTATTAACCACACAACACCCAGCCCTAGCAGCGTTTATTATTATCACTCCGGCTGGCACTAAAAGCATTGATTTTAGTGATAATAAAGCAGTAAAAACACTTAATCAGGCGCTCTTAAAAGCCCATTATAATATTGATTTTTGGGATATACCTGAGCATAACTTGTGCCCACCCATTCCCGGGCGAGTTGATTACATTCATTACTTAGCCGATTTACTTGCCGCTGATAACCAAGGGCAAACGCCAACGGGGCGCCAAGTTAAAGTATTAGACATAGGCACCGGTGCTAATCTGGTTTACCCACTCACCGGCACGCATGAATACCGCTGGCACTTTACCGGTAGCGACATTGACCCAGCAGCCATTAAAATTGCCAAACAAATAGCGCAATTTAATGGTTTAAAAATCACTTTAAAACAGCAAAAAAATGCCGCGCATATCTTTCAGGGAATTATAAATAGCAAAGATTTGTATCATTTAACCCTCTGTAACCCGCCGTTTCATGCAAGCCAAGCAGACGCCGTAAAAGGCAGTGAGCGAAAATGGAAAAACCTAGGTAAAACACCGCACAGTGCGCTTAACTTTGGCGGTAAAAATAACGAATTGTGGTGCGCAGGCGGTGAACTGCAGTTTATCTCTAGCATGATTACAGAAAGTGCCGCGGTGGCTGAACAAGTTATCTGGTTTACCTCTTTAGTGTCGAAAAAAGAACACCTTGCCACGTTAGAGCAGGCATTAAGCCAGCAGCCTATTGCTGAATATAAAATAGTGGACATGGCTCAAGGGCAAAAAGTGAGCCGCTTTATTGCGTGGAGCTACTTTGATAAAAGCACACGCCAACAAATTTGTGCAGAATTTGAATAACACCAGCCAACATAAGGACACCCCATGATAGATTTTCGCTCCGACACAGTGACAAAACCCTCTAAAGCGATGCGCGATGTCATGTATCACGCGCCTGTAGGTGATGACGTTTATGGCGATGACGCAAGCGTAAACCAGCTAGAGAGCTATGCTCGCGAGCGTTTTAATGTTGCCGCTGCCTTATTTTGCAGCTCGGGTACCCAAGCTAATTTATTGGCATTAATGGCACATTGTGAACGCGGTGATGAATACATTTGCGGCCAACAAGCGCACAATTATAAGTTTGAAGGGGGTGGCGCAGCCGTATTAGGCTCAATTCAGCCACAGCCTATTGAAAATGAAGCCGATGGCACACTGTGTTTTACTAAAATAGCCGCAGCGATAAAGCCGGACGATAGCCACTTTGCTAAAACGCGGCTGGTTAGCTTAGAAAACACCATTGGCGGTAAAGTCATTGGCCTTGATTACCTAGCTGCAGCACGCGAATTTGTTAACCAACACAATTTGGCCTTACACTTAGATGGCGCACGTGCCTTTAATGCGGCTGCCGAGCTGAAGGTTGATATCACCGCAATCACCGAATACTTTGATTCTGTATCAATTTGCTTATCAAAAGGATTAGGCGCACCGGTAGGCTCTTTATTACTCGGCTCACAGGCGTTCATTGCTAAAGCAAGACGTTGGCGTAAAGTGCTGGGTGGTGGTATGCGCCAAGCAGGCATGCTGGCGGCAGCGGGTCAATATGCATTGGAGCATAACGTGACGCGTTTAGCCGATGACCATGCTAATGCGCGTTACCTAGCACAGCAATTAAGCAACGTTGCCGGTTTTACCGTTAACATGGCCAATACCACCAATATGGTTTACGCCAGCTGCGCGCCAAGTATTAACCTCACGCAGTTAGCTGCTGATCTAAAAGCGCAAGGCATACTCTTTAGCCCAAGCAAACAGCTTAGGCTGGTAACGCACCTAGACGTTACTCGAGAGGATATAGACACCTTTATAAATGCATTAACGGCCCATATTTAACGCGGCTTTATAATGTTTGCGGCACACCGATTCATAACGGTCGTTGCCGCCTATTTCCACTTGATTACCATCGGCAATGGCATCGCCATTTTCATCGGTGCGCAGTACATGGTTGGCTTTGCGGCCACAATGGCACACGGTTTTAAGCTCCACCAGCTTATCAGCCCATGCCAGTAAATACTGCGAGCCGCTAAATAATTCGCCTCTAAAGTCATTACGCAAGCCATAACATAATACCGGAATACCTAACTCATCGACCACATCAGTGAGCTGCATTACCTGCTCTTTGGCTAAAAATTGGCACTCGTCAACCAACACACAATGACGTTTTTTTTCTTGATTCAGCTCTGCAATTAATGCAAATAAGTCTTTATTTTCGTCAAATATATGCGCATCGGCTTGCAGTCCTATGCGCGATGATACTTTACCAACACCCGCTCGGTCGTCAATTGCAGCAGTCAGGATCACCGGCTCCATGCCGCGCTCTTTATAATTAAACGCCGATTGTAATAAAGTGGTAGATTTACCCGCATTCATTGCAGAATAATAAAAATATAATTGCGCCATTGCCGTGCCTTCAAATAAAAAATGCGCTTATGCTACCCTAAACTGCAATTAATACCAATTTGCTTTACGCTAAAACGGTCATTTAACTGAGCTAACCGCATTAAACAACGCTGGTAATGCCTTCGTGTTGTAATAACCACTGTTTTCTAGCAAGCCCACCAGCATAGCCGGTGAGTTTGTTATTAGCGCCGACAATTCGATGGCATGGCACAATAATACTGATGGGGTTTTTACCATTAGCAGCACCTACCGCACGCACCGCTTTGGGGTTATTTAATTGTTTGGCAATATCGCCATACGTTTTTAGCTCACCGTAAGGCACCGCCATTAACGCTTGCCACACACTTTGCTGAAATGCGGTGCCTTGTGTGTCTAGTGGCACAGTAAAGTGAGTGCGCTGCTTGGCAAAGTACTCGTTTAGCTGGGCAACACAACATAAAATGGCAGTATGAGTTACCTCACTTAACGGGGTTTCTGAGTAATTTTTAGGCGGGTAAAACCCCACATAACTTACGCCGCGTGCTGTGGCCTGAATAATAATATCGTCGATGGGGCTGGCTAAGCTGGTTTGCATTATCATGTTAATTGTTGCCATAGTTGAAAGGTTAAATAAGAGCGAAATGGGGCACATTGGCTGGCATCAAATGGCGCGCTCGCCGCTTGGGCTTTTTTAACCCCTAAATCGCCATCAAGCAAAATGTCAGTTTGACTTTGTCCGCGCAGCTTAGCGTAATTAACCGTCCATGGGCCGATCCCTTTAAGCGCGAGCCATAAATCTAAATCGTCATTGTGTGGGTTTAATGCACAAAATTGCGCTAAATTTTGCAACGCATTTTTGCGCGCCTGTGGCATATTAAAAAAGGCAAAATCACTGCTGGCTACTTGCTCAGCGCTTGGAAAATAAACCTGTTCGCCTTGTTTGTCACCCAGTTCGCTGACTAATTTTGTCACTAAGTTATGCGCCGCCGTGACACTCACCTGCTGCCCCAACACGGCGCGTATTCCGGCTTCAAACTGCGACCAAATACCAGGCAAACGCAACCCTGGGGTTAGCGGAAACGCCTGCTTTGTTTGTGCTTCAAGATGCGCCTCAATTGTTGCTATGTCGGCATCCACATCAAGCACGCGCTTAATATTACTGATCACATGCTGCAGGTACTGAGTATTATCTATTTGAATATCCACACGAAAGTGATTTTTTGCTGCAACATAGTGCGCCGTAAAATGCCCCTTAACTTGCGCATTGCTAAACGTACGCCCATAGCTTGTGTCTGTTAACCATTCCATTGG
>NZ_JBFJHD010000060.1:0-15664 GCF_041613455.1 Pseudoalteromonas sp.
CGGCAACCGATGCGCTACATCAACAAACCATAGCCGCCATTGTCGGTAATAGTAATGCCTTGCCAGCGCAAGATAAAATTGACTTTATTAAAGGCAATGTAAAAGCACGGCAGCGCATGATTGCCCAATATGAGGTGGCTGCATTTTGCCATGGCTTAGTGGTGGGCACCGATCACAGTGCAGAGAACATTACCGGCTTTTACACTAAGTTTGGCGATGGTGCCTGCGACTTAGCTCCGTTATTTGGCTTATCAAAACGCCAAGTACGTGCGTTGGGTGCGGCATTAGGCGCCTCTCCCTTATTAATTAATAAAGCGCCAACCGCAGACCTAGAAAGTGATCGCCCAGGACGTACCGATGAAGAAGCATTGGGCTTAACCTATGAGCAAATTGATGACTTTTTAGAGGGCAAACCGGTGACGCAACATGTTGAGCAAACGCTAATTACGATTTATCAACGTACTCAACATAAGCGCCAACCCATTCCAACAATATACGATTAATTTACACAGCTTAAATTAACTCACTGTCGCACAACATGTTAAAAGTGCGACTGATCGAGCCACTCACGCGCTACGTAAACATTTATGTGAATTAGCGCGTTAAAGTCGCTATAGTGAGTACTATGTGCCCGCCAAAAAGAGAACCCAGTATTTTATGACGCCACCTATTTTAATTACCGGCGCCGGCCAACGCATTGGCTTAGCGCTTGCCAAACACTTTATCGCCCAAGGCCAGGCGATTATTATTACCTATCGTACCCGCCATGCTGCTGTAGATTTACTAGAGCAGCAGGGTGCGTTGTGTCTGTATGCTGATTTTAGCAGTGACACTGGGATCACTGACTTTGTTGCCCAGCTCAACACACACACCGACTCATTACGCGCCATCATCCATAATGCGTCAAGCTGGGACTGCGAAGCAAACAACCCCGACTTTACGCAATTGTTCGATAATATGCTGCGTATTCATGCCAAAACACCGTATTTAATCAACCTAAGTTGTGCTGAGTTACTGCTAAATTACCAAGCCCGCGCTCAAGCGCCCGCAGATATTATTCATCTTACTGATTATGTAGTAGAAACCGGCAGCCCTAAACATATCGCTTATGCGGCAAGCAAAGCGGCACTGGAAAATTTAACTAAATCATTCAGTGCTAAATATGCGCCTAATATTAAAGTAAATTCAATTGCTCCCTCATTAATCATTTTTAATGAGCATGATGACGCACAGTACCGTGCCAAAACACTGAAAAAATCATTAATGGGTATCGAACCTGGATGCCAAGAAATCATTAATAGTATTGATTTACTCTTGCAAAGCCATTACATCACCGGACGCTCGCTACCGGTTGATGGTGGTCGTCACTTAAAATTAAACTGAGAAACGTTATGCATAATGAATTAAAAAACAGCTATAAAAACATTATCACCGCCGTCGGTGAAGACGCTGACAGAGAAGGTTTACTCGACACCCCTAAACGCGCAGCTAAAGCGATGGAATATTTAACCCAAGGCTACCGCCAAACACTAGAAGAAATTACCAATAATGCGGTGTTTAGCTCAGATGCTGATGATATGGTGTTAATACAAGATATAGAGCTTTACTCTATGTGTGAGCACCATTTATTACCATTTATTGGTCGCTGCCATATTGCCTATATTCCAAACGGTAAAGTGCTTGGCTTATCTAAATTTGCACGCATTGTGGATATGTTTTCACGCCGCTTTCAAATTCAAGAGCAGCTCACTCATCAAATTGCCAAAGCGGTTGAAGAAGTCACTGGCGCGATTGGTGTTGGTGTTATAGTGGAGGCTAAACATATGTGTATGATGATGCGCGGCGTCGAAAAGCAAAACTCCAGTATGCGCACCTCGGTGATGTTAGGTAGCTTTAGAGCCGACCCTAAAACACGTAACGAATTTTTGCAGCTAATTAAGGGTTAATAGATGGCCAATGCAATTATTAATGTAACCAATTTGCGGCTGCGCACTTTTATTGGCTTTAACCAAGAAGAGCGGGAAAAAAAGCAGGATGTAGTGATTAATTTAGAAATTCACTACCCAGCCGATGACGCCTGTAAAAGCGATGAAGTAGACCAAGCACTTAACTATAAAGTAATCACCAAAGAAGTGATTACGCTAGTGGAGCAAGGCAACTTTTTATTACTCGAAAAGCTGGTTGCTGAAATTCTTGCTGTGTGCCATTCACACCCGAGCGTGCATTATGCTAAAGCACGCGTAGATAAGCCGCACGCGCTACGCTTTGCTGACTCCGTGTCGCTCACCTTAGATTGGGTTAAATAAACTTTTCGATACTTGTAGCAAGGGCGATAACCGCTAAATAGCGTGCGCCCTTGCCAAGGGTGACTAACAATAAAAACACACTAAAGCGTACTTTAAATATACCGCCCATCACGGTGAGTGGGTCGCCTACCACGGGTAACCAGGCAAATAACAAGCTATATACTCCATACTTATTAAACTGCTGCTGTGCTTTAGTTAAGCTTTTTTCTGACACTGGAAACCAACGTTTATGTTTAAAACGCAACAGTTGCGTGCCTAGCCAGTAATTAACGCAACTGCCTAATACATTCCCTAAGGTGGCTGCTAACCATATCCACCACAGGCTGGCTTTACCTTGGGTGATCATCGCCGTTATAAGTAATTCAGAAGAACCAGGTAATAATGTGGCAGAAACAAAAGCGCTAACAAATAATGTTAAGTACAGCATATAGCCCTAAGCAATAAAGATAAAAACCCAGCTCTTCGCTAGGTTTTTTAAACAAAACTAAACACTGGCTTATTTTATCAACTTGAGACTCAGCGGGTAATCAAACTGTTTGCCATCGTTGGCTTTAACGCTGGCTAAAATCACCATAACAAATGAGAATATCGCCACTACAGGCAACAAAATAACGCCAATAACCACAAACATTAAAAGAATACACACCACATAGGCAATCGCGATGGTAATTTGAAAATTAAGTGCTTTTTTACCATGTTCATCAACGATTGGCATTTCCTCTTTTTTGAGCAACCAAATAACCAAGGGGCCTATTATCGACCCCAAAGGCACAATAAATCCTGCTAAGGCGCTTAAGTGGCACAACATGGCCCAAGTACGATCCTCTTTACTTGGCAATGGCTGTGGGTGCTGTTGATCCATAATATTTTCCTTTTTAATTGTTCGCAGCGACTTATTTTGTGCATTGCGATGCTATCACTCAGCTGAAACTAGTTAACACATTTATTAGCCCACTGAATGATAAGCTAATTAAATTTATTTTTCGCAAGCCAGCGCTCTTCAGTAAGTACACTATAGTGTGTTTTTCCCACTAACTCTACGCTCATTATAGCAACTATAAATAAGGGGCTCACCTTGCAGCACGCCCCTTAGCTCATTACTTAATGTGGATAAGTTACTATTACTGGTTAATGCCCATTAAATCGAGCATAAACGCATAGTTGAGTGCGGTATCTGCTAACCGCTTAAAGCGCCCTGATGCACCGCCATGCCCCGCTTCCATATCTATTTTAAACAGCAGCTTATTATCGTCGGTTTTATAGTCGCGAAGCTTTGCAACCCATTTTGCCGGTTCAAAATATTGCACTTGTGAGTCATGTAGCCCCGTGGTGACAAGCATGTTGGGATACGCTTGCTTCGCCACTTGATCGTACGGCGAATAAGAAAGCATGTACTCGTAGTATGCTTTTTCGTTTGGGTTGCCCCATTCACCGTATTCGTTGGTGGTAAGTGGAATGCTGGCATCTAGCATAGTCGTGACCACATCCACAAAGGGCACGGCCGCAACCACGCCCTTATAAAGCGCTGGTGCTTGATTTACCACCGCGCCCATTAATAAGCCTCCCGCACTGCCGCCCTGAGCAAAAATGGCATCTTTAGCACCATACCCCTGCTCCACCAGCGCTTTGGTTACGTCAATAAAGTCGTTAAAGGTATTCTTTTTCGTCAGCAATTTACCTGCGTCGTACCAAGGACGGCCTAACATTTGTGAACCACGAACATGAGCAATAGCAAACACAAAACCACGATCAAGCAAACTTAGCCGAGCGCTTGAAAAGGTCGGGTCCATGGTGGCACCATAAGAACCATAGCCATATTGCAATAACGGGTTAGTGCCATCTTTGTTAAAGCTATCTTTACGGTACACTAAGCTTACTGGTACGTTAACGCCGTCACGTGCGGTGACAAAAATTCGTTCTGAGGCATAGTGGTGGGCATTAAAGTCACCGAATACGGCTTGTTGCTTAAGTAGCGTTTTAGCTCCATTGGCTAACTTAATATCGTACGACGACCCCGGTGTTGTCATACTGGTGTAGTAAACGCGCAACGTATCGCTATTGATATCGTTATTGCCGTATACATTGAGCGTATAGGCACTGTCATTGAAGCCTAGCTGTTGCTCTTTTTGCGTGTTGAGATCGCGAACAACCAGTTGCGACTGCCCCTGCGCTCGCTGCTGATAGACCAAGTAACCTTTAAAGAGCTCAACGCCTTCTAACTTAATGTTGTCTCGGGCTGGGATCACCGTTTGCCAATTGGCTTTGTCGTGTGCCTTGTCCCTGCTTACTTTCATTAGCTTAAAGTTAACCGCCTCTAAATTAGTCACGATATAATAATTATTAGCTAATTTTGCAATGCTATATTCAAGGTCACGCTCTCGCGGGATAAAGCGTTTTGGCATGGCGTTAACATCGTCAGCCGCTAATAGCGACACACCCGATGCACTAGTACTACTGTGCCAAATATAAATTTCTGAGCCGTCTTTGCTTTTACTAATCCCGGTGTAGTAGCTCGGATCGGTTTCTTCATACACTAATTCATCGCTCGCTTGAGGCGTTCCGAGGGTGTGGCGATACACTTGATAGCCGAGTAGAGTTTGTGAATCTTTTTTTATGTAATACAGTGTTTTATTATCATTGGCCCACACCACACTGCCGCTGGTGCCGTGTAACGTATCTTGGAGTAATTGACCATTGCTTAAGTCTTTAATTTTTAAGCTGTAAACACGGCGGCTTAAGGTATCTTCACCATAGGCTAGCAAGTTACCATTGGGACTCACTGACAAGCCGCTCACTGCAAAATAATCATGACCTTGCGCTAAAGCGTTTACATCTAAAATAATCTCTGGGCTAGTTGTTACAAAGTTTTTACTACGAATATAAATGGGGTACTCATGATCACCACGCGTTTGTGATGAATAATAATAAGCGCCTTGTTTTACTGGCACTGAGTCATCGTCTTTTTGTATGCGTCCTTTAAGCTCTGCCAAAAGTGTTTTTTGCAGTGTTTGAGTATGCGCCAACATGGTATTTGTATAAGTATTTTCGGCCTCAAGGTAGTTAATTACCGCTGTCGCTTGGCGCTCATCGTCACGCAGCCAGTAGTAATTATCGATACGGGTATCGCCATGAATCACCATTTCATGGGGTATTTTTTTTGCAATCGGTGCTGCCGCCTGTTTGCGCTGCAGCGCGGCTGCTGTGGTATTAGTGTCACTTGCTGTGGTCGCTTGGTTGCAACCCGTTAAGGCTAACAAAGCAAGGGCTACTAGAGTGAAAGGAGTGCCGTTCATCAGTTAACGTCCTATTTCGTAAATAAATATAACTCATCATTAAATTGCGAATGCAAAGTGTGAGCAATGCTACGTAAAAAGGGAGCCGAAGCTCCCTTTAATTACACCTAAGTTATGCTATTACTTTTGTTTACGACGACGCATCAATGCAAACGGCGCTACAAGTAGAGTTAACCAAGCAAGTGAACCCGACGATTTTTTCTTCGGTTCAGGTGCTACAACTACCGGTGGCGGTGTTACTTTTGTAATGCTCACCGTTACCATAGCCGGCTCCGATACATTACCGCGCACATCAATAGCGACAACTTCAATTTCAGCTGTTGAATCACCTGCTAGTAGGTCAGTGTTCATCACTACTATTTGTCCCTCAGCATCGACACCCAGTGCTTGATGTGTATTTGACTGCACATAGTACTCTGAAATAGCTAACGTTAAATCAGACGCTTCGGTAGTTAGTGCACCAACAACCGTGCCGTTTGCCGCATCTTCAGAGACAGTAAACTCACCGCCCACTAAAGTAGGTGCTTCGATAGCCGGTAAGGTTAGTTCGTCGCTCGTCATTACTTTAACCACATCGAGACCAGATGTGGTTGACAACGCAAAGGCACCTTGCGCTGACACCACGGCTTTGTCGCCCGGTTTGAGTGTGCTCACTGCTTCGCCATCAGCTAATGACGTGAGCGATACTCGCGGCATTGCACCAAAAGTCATTGTTCCGGTAACACTGTCAGTTTCAGCATAAACACCGGTGTAGTAACTTGGGTAACCAACTGATACTTTAAAGTTCATTGGCTCACCTAAGTACGACCCATCAACCGCAAAGTCTTCTGCACAGGCCGATAACGTAACCGTATCCCCACCTGCTGAGTGATATAAACCGCTCAGGTACATAAGTCGGTCATTACCTTGGCCGTCGGTTTCACCAATTACAGTTAAGCTTTGGCCTGGTGTAGTGCTACTACGACCACGACCGAAGGCATTGTAGTTTTGTAATATATGGTCATAACTGCCATCATTATCGGTATCAAGATCAATACGGTAGCCGGCTTGGAAAGCGTGAGCAATCGGGTCACGTAATTGAATTGACGAAGTAACAAAAATACCTGAACTACAGAAATCAGCGCCAAACGCACTAAAGGTAGTCGCTAAAATATTAATTTCAGCATCTTCAAATGATTTTTCTGTTGCACTGGCAATAACATTTTCTGCAAACACATCCAATTCTGTTTGGCCCGTGTTTTCCACCACTAACCCCATTTCATTGTTCACAATTTCTGGTGCATAACTCAGCTCAGCCGTAGCGCGTGGCAGCACATGGTAAACTAAGTGTAGGTCATGATCGCTATCGCTTTGTGCATCATCAAACACCAAGGCGCCGTCAAATTCCACTTTGGTCAGTTCACTACCGCGTGCTGCAACCGCTGCATCTGACAGTGGGTTCTCTAAGCCCCAAGCGGGTAACTTGCTTGGATCTATAGTGAGTGTGACATCAAACTTAACCGTTTGACCCGCAGGGATAGTCACCGACGCAGGGAAATCCCAGCTAATAGCACCGGTTTCCTCGTCGTCAGCATAGCGGGCTTCGGTACGTAAGTTGTACGTTTTGGCATTGGCAGAGAAGTTTTTCACTGTCACCGCTTTGGTGATAGACGTGGTTTCGACCACGTTCACTAGCCCAAATGATAATGCCGCTTGTTTAGTGTCAAACTTCGCATCGGTAGTCCACGCTGCAACCGGTAAGTTCACCGCTTTCGCAACATCCACTAATCCAGCACCAACCATACTAATCGGCGCAAGCTCAGCTTCAGGGTTGATGGCTAATGGCTCATTAGTCACATTTAAGTTTGCTGCGTTCATTAATGTTGCTTTAATTTCAAACGCATTACGCTCAGGGTGTGCTTCACGTACCATGGCAACCGCACCAGCGGTAATTGGCCCTGAGAAAGACGTACCAGACACTGGGCGACTCTCGGTTTGTGTGCCCGCTGCTGCAAGCATTATGCTGGTACCTGGCGCGGTAATTTCAGGCTTTAATAAACCATCCATAGATGGGCCGCGTGATGAGAATGTCGCCACTGCACCTGCAGTTGTTTTATATTCCACACTAATGTCAAATGTTGCTGGGTCGCCTGCCGCCAATTGTGCTTTTAAAGCAGCGCCAGCAGCAAAATTAATCCCTACGTTTTTAATGGTAACGTCTGCATCAAAGCCGCCCATCGGCGCCGGTGTGCCATCATCATTATTATTGGCAATCATCACAAACTCGGCGCCCTTTGCTTGCGCATTCAATACTTTTTGCGTGAATGCACATGCACCGCGGTCGATTAATACCGCTTTACCGGTAAAATCAACACTATCTGCAAACGGGTCACAACCATTTTGATTAGTATCTGGATACACAAGCTCTATATCAGCCCCACTAATAGTGAATGCTTCTTGAGGACCAAAGCTTGACGGTTGTATGTTGCCTTCCACACCTGCCACTGTACCACTTGCCACTCCGCTGGTATTGGTTGGGTGAGTCATGGCACCGACAGAGAGGGCATTCGGTGTAGTACTTGGGCCACCGATAATAAATGGGTTATCACCATCATTACCCGCTGATATAACCATATTTACGCCTAATTCAACGGCACGTTGAATTAAAAACTGAGTACCATCTTCGGTATAAGTACTACCAAAGTCACCACCGAGTGACATATTCATAATATCAACACGATCAGCGATATTACCATCACCATTAGGGTCCATAGCCGCTTCTAAAGCAGCTGCTTGCGCCGCTGCAGGACAACCACCACCACATACTGAATAAGCATACAGCTCAACATCTGGAGCAATACCATTAACCGAGTTAGCAGATGAAGTACCATGACTCGTTGGATCGCCTGTTACCGGTGAGTTATTTGGATCATTTTCAATCGGGTCGGCATCATCACGCATAAAGTCATAACCGCCTTGCACTATACCTTGCGGCCAATCAACCGTGGCTGGATCGGCTTGAGCGGCTAAGTATGCATCCTCAGTCCCTGCACCGCCAAAGGCAGCATGGGTGTAATCGATGCCGGTATCCAGTACCGCAACACGCTGACCTTTACCACTCACCGTACCATCAACCACTAATGGCTTAGCATTAATATAATCAGCACTAGCGGTAATATGTAGCTCATGATCAAACATAGGCAGTACTTTTGCTACTCGCGGATCTTTTGCTATTTTCGCTAGTGCTTCTGGTGAAGCTTGTACTATCAGTGTAGGAGCTAAAATTTTAGTTGTTCCGATCACTTTAGCATCAAAGTCTAAGTTGTTTAATTCATTGCTGAGCTCATATTGTAGCTGCTCAACTTTAGCTGTTAGTGCACGACTATTCTCAATTTCATTAGTGCCCGCAACCATAGCATCAACAGACGTTGCTGCGTGCAACACGATCATGTGTGATGAGGGCTCTTTTTTCTCTACCGCAAGCTCTTTTAGCTGTTTATTTTCTAATTGCGGTAGTGTCGCGGTGGGCAAACTCGTTGCACTGGCAAGCGTAGCAACAAATGCTGTAGATATAGCCGTCGCAATGGCTGTTTTTTTTATTATATTCTGAGACATCATTTCCCCTGAGATAAGTTATGTATTATTGTATTCTCGGTATTCAATAATAAATAATTGAATAGTAAATCTGAATATAAAGCTTCAACACACAAGCGAGCAACAGTTTGCTTACATGCAAATTTGAAATAGTTATCTAAAAGTATAAAAATTAAATCAAGCGATTGATTTAAAAGAACTAATATAAAAGTCACATTTGTGAACAATTGTAAATGAATTCCATTATTTGAGAGATAAATGAGTAGTGAAGTAATAAACATTTTAACTATGGCTAAGGTAATTCAAACGGCAGTGGCACCAGTATTTTTAATTACCGGTATTGCAGCAACCTTAGGTGTGTTATCAAACCGCTTAGCGCGCATCACCGACAGAGCGCGTTTATTAGAGCGTAGGTTGAAGGTAAGTACCGACGAAGAGTTCAACTTATCATTAACCATAGAACTGCGGGCTTTACTTAAACGCTCGCGCTGTATACATATTGCCTTTAGCTTAAGTGTATTAAGTGCCTTGCTCGTGTGTGCTGTCGTTATGTTGTTATTTCTGTCGCATATCCAGTCGATAAATTTAGGGGTAACAATAGGTAGCTGCTTTGTTGCCGCAATGGCGTTATTGATATTTGCGTTTATGTCACTGCTTGGAGAAGTGTTTTTAGCGACTCGTAGCATGCGCCGTGGAATGATATTTGCCGACGTCGACGTTAACGATTAAGCTGCGGGCTTGCTAATCGTGTGCTTGCACTTGAATAAAAGTGGTAGCTAAGATACAAAGAGTAACATTACAGATTCATTTAGGGATAAGTTTTTATGAAGTTAAAACAACTATTTATTGGCGCGTTGTTGTCAACATGCACACTGAGCGTATCAGCTAACTCTGCATTTAAAGAGCCTAGCGATGCCATTGCCTATCGCCAAGCTGCCTTTTCAATGCTTTCGGTACAAATTAGCGACATGGGCGCAATGCTTAAGGGAAAAATACCGTTTGATGCCGAGCAGTTTAAAGCGCGTGCCAATAACGCTGCCGCATTGGCTAAAATGCCATGGGAAGCGTTTTATGCCGGCACCGACAAAGGCGACACGGCTGCTCTGCCCGCAGTATGGAGCGACAACGCAACGTTTATGCAAAAAGCCACGGCATTTCAGCAATACGCCGATGAACTTGCTGTTGCCGCTCAGTCGGGCGACCAAGCTGTGATTGGTAAAGCGTTTGGTGCTTGGGCCAAAGGTTGTAAAGATTGCCACAAGCAGTTTAAAGACTAATCTGTTAGATAAAAAATGGCGCGTAATTTGCGCCATTCTTTATGCTGTTATTAACTCAATAAGTAACTTAACGGCTCGCGGCCCCATGTCGCCATCACCGTAACCAACACGATAAAAAATATTACCCAGGCTAGCCAAGGTGGCGTTGTTAGCGCTTGCGGTGCAGTTCCCGTTTGCTGCTTAGATCCTGTGATCATCGCCTTTACTAAGGGTTTACCCTTCAGCTTATAAATTACAATGGCTAATACATGCAAGCCAATAGCGTAAAGTAATAGCTCAAAGTTCAGGCTATGCAACCAATTAGCGGTATCAATGCTGGCAGAAGAAACATACTGCGCTAAGGGTCCATCGGTCAAAATACCATCGCTACTCATTAAGCCTGTAGTGAGCTGCAGTGCTAGCAGGATAAAAAACAACAGCACCATATAACTCCCCGGCGCCGAGTGGCCTAGCGGCGCTTGGTTACCTTTAAGTGACGCAATAACCGCTTGCGGTGAGTGGATTAACGCCGTTAACTTAGCGGTTTTGCTCCCTATAATGCCCCATATAAGGCGGGTGACCAGCAACGCTAAGGTAAAAAATCCCGCTACGAAATGTAGTTCAATCATGCCCTCTTCAGCGCTAAAATAAAGCAGCGCAATGCTCAATACTAATAACCAGTGAAAGCTTCTGATAAAACCATCCCATACCTTTACCTTAGACATCATCTACCTCGCAATTAAGTTGTTCATTGATTATTTCAAATTTTGCTTAGATTTGCATTAACGCTATTCTTTCAAGGGCGCTTTATGGCAAACTTAAGCAATTAATTTTATTGGTTAATAACTCTGCAAATGAACAGTTCATCACGTGCAATATTAAAAGGCTTTCTTGACATGCTACCACTGTGCCTTGCGGTGATCCCTTGGGGGGTCTTATGTGGCTCATTGGCTATTCAAAATGGCTTTAGCGCTCTGGAAACGCAAGCAATGTCACTGCTGGTGTTTGCCGGATCTGTGCAGTTGGTTGCGATTGAGTTAGTAGCGGGTAATACGCCATTACTGACTATTTTATTTACCAGCTTTATCATTAGCTCACGACACTTTTTATACGGCCTCGCCGTACGCCATAAAGTGATTGAGCAACCACTACGTTGGCGCCTTCCGGTCAGCTTTGTATTAACCGATGAATTATTTGCATTTTCTCATCATCGCAAAGCTTACCGCACAAAAATACGCTTAATATATGCGCTCAGTGCTGGGTTTAGTTTTTATATTGCGTGGAATTTATGGACGTTAATCGGTATTGTGGCGGGCAGTATGTTACCCGATTTAACCCATTTAGGCCTCGACTTTGCCATAGCGGCCACTTTTATCGCTCTGGTTATTCCGGGCATCAAAAACCTCGCCTCATTGGTGACCGTTATCGTTGCCGGGGTTAGCGCGACAGTGTTTAAAAGTAGTGGCTTTGAACTATGGTTAGTGTGTGCAGCACTACTGGCCATGAGTGCTGGCTACCTAACCACGAGAGTAACCCGTAACAAGGATAGCAACCAATGATGACTACTATTTTATTAATGGCCTGTATTACCTTTTTTACCCGTTACTTATTTTTGCACCGCACTTTACCTTTTAAAGTCGGGCCTAAAATGCAGCAATTCTTAAGTTTTAGCGCACCTGCTGTGCTTACCGCTATTTGGGTACCGATTGTTTTTGTAAACGACACGGGCATCAACTTAAACTGGCAAAACCCCTATTTAAGTGCGGCGATAGTGGCGATTATTGTTGCGTATAAAACACATAATATTTACTACACGACACTCGCTGGCATGGGGCTGTTTTTAATTTTAAATTAAAAATCCAGTACGCAGCTCATTCAGTAACCATGCAATATAAGGAATCGATAATGCATCCATTTCATCAATTAAGCGCAACCAGTTTACATGGTAAAACCATTAACTTTAGCGAGTTTGCCGGTAAAGTGGTGCTTATCGTCAACACCGCCAGTGAGTGTGGCTTTACCTATCAATACCAATCACTACAAGACTTGCATGCTAAGTATGCCAGCCAGGGCTTAGTCATTTTAGCTTTTCCATGCAATCAGTTTGGCCAGCAAGAGCCTGGGAATGCAGCACAGATAGAGCAACAGTGCTTAATTAACTACGGGGTTAGTTTTTTAGTTGCCAACAAGGTCGCTGTGAACGGCGAACAAGCTCATCCGGTGTTTCAGTATTTAAAATCGGTATTACCTGGATTTTTAACCGCGAACATAAAGTGGAATTTCACCAAGTTTTTAATTGCTGCCGACGGCAGTGCTATTAAACGCTATGCCCCCTATATCAAACCGGAAAAACTTGAGTTAACAATAAAGCAAGCGCTGCACCAAGCAAATAAAAACTAACCTTTAAAAAGTAATAAAGAGGCGCATAGTCCTCTTTATTGCCAATTTCATTTAGAGCTAAACATACCGTTATGGTACATTTCTACTCCCAATGACTATTGGTGCTTTAATTATACTAGCGCAATTTAATCGATATAATCGCTTAAATCGTCTTCACCTAGGTTTTTACGCAAGCGCTTCTGCTCAAGGTAGTCTTCCAGCTTTTTCTTTACCTTTTGCTTATTCTTATCGTGTTGATTACGCCCGAGCATTTCGTACTCGTCTTCAACAAAATCGTCATCTAGCGCATCGTAACTAAATGTCTTACCCACAACCCACTCCATAAAGTGTTTGAGACCAACTACGGATTTTTTTAATCACAATAATCGGTAAAATTAAAATGTTCAGCACCCAATCTGCGTTACAAACTAGTACTAAAATAAAGCCACGTGACTAAGGTAAATAGCCGCCATGTCAATATTGTGAATAAATAGCGCTAAATTCGCTCGGTGGAAAGTGAGAGTTTTTTATCGTTTCGATAAATAAAATTAATTACTGCCGTTGTTTTAGCCAATTTGACTAAATAATCGCTTTTTTATAAAAAACTAGCCTAGCTAAAATAGCAACAATTAATCACAACATGCTGTTTAATAAGATAAAAAAATATTGGCATCAAACTTGTTATTAGCTAATTATCATCAATAAAAAATAGAGTATAAACATGAAAAAAATTGTATTAGTAACCACCTTACTGTGCGCACCTGCCGTTATGGCACATAGCGATAACGCACAATCAATTTCTTTTAATAGCGACCAATGTAACGTTGAGTTTAAAAATGATGTGCGTATCAAGCCCAACGAATTAGAGATTTTCACCACTAACAATAAAACAATGCTATTTAATAATGGCGGTGAGTTAACGATTAATGACCGCGTAATTGCACTCAACAATGAACAACGCGCAGCGCTAACGCACTATGCTGATAGGTTGCGCACACAACTCCCCGAAGTTGCTAGCATTGCTCTTGAGGGAGTTAAAATTGCGGGGGTGGCTCTTGAAGAAGTGGCCACCGCGTTTAACATTGACGGCTTTGAGAATATCGCCTCGTTAATGGACGATATTAAACTTGAGGTAGAAAATACCTTTTATCAGCAAGGTACATTTGTAATGGGCCAGCAAAGTTTCAATCAATTTGGTGAGAATTTTTCACAACAATTCGAACAACAAATAGAAACGGCGGTTGAATCGGCTGTAATGCAATCTATGGGGAGTATTTTAGTGGCGTTAGGGTCTGAGTTACTCGGCTCTGGCGGTGATATGCAGGCCTTTGAGCAGCGTATGGAAAACATGGGGGCGCAAATAGAGCAAAAAGTACAGCATCATGCTAGCAGCCTTGAAAAGCGCGCGAATGCGCTATGCGCTAGTTTTACAGAAATAGCAGAGCAAGAGCAGCAATTAGTCACCGAACTGCCCGCATTGCGTGGCTACCAGCTATTTAGTGTTAAAAATACCTCGCATCACTAAACACACGGCATAAATAGCGTTTAACGTTAATAAAGTAGTCTATGTTTAACATCGGCTGCTTTACTCTTGCATGCCAACTAGCTGTTGCACTATAAATTCCCCCCTGACAACTGTTCAACAGCACTTTTTTAGCGATTACCCCCCTGATCAACAAATAATATACTGGTTGTTTTTTAACACACTAAAAAACATTAAAAAACCGACACCCATACAAAAAATATTAATCTGAATAAATAATCACTATTCCCTCTAAAAAATGCATAAAAAATAAATCAACACTAAAAACACCTAGAATAAAGGGGGTTAAAAGCCAAAGTGAAATGCATAACCATGCAAAAATATAAAAACCCTTAAGTGAATGGCAGGTTAATAAACCACACTGACATTAGAATAACTAATCCCTCACAGCTAATTTTTATCGTTTTATTTTTAATCAAATTAGATGCAAAATGCGCTCGTTTTCAACAGACACAACTCTGAGCAATATAAATGAACCCAATTAATACTTTAAATGAAACCGCTGCAACGCATGTTGCCGTTAAACCAAGCAACCGCAAAGCTAAAATGCTTGCTAAACTTAACCGTTATGGCAAAAAACTAGCACTTAGCGGCACAGCTCAGTACAAATAATCAACCAACCATGATTATTTATTCGGTGCAGCAAACACCCAACCACTAAATGAGTTCGCTCTTTAGCCCGCTCCTGTTTGCTGCTCCCTGTTTATTTTTATTAAAATCACCTTAAATTCCCCTTATTTACAAAAAAAACCGCTTTTATGTTTAAAAATTAGGCAAACAGTCTTTTTGCTATTTACACAGCGGTATGACCTAAGTATTATTCTGCGTCACGGAGAGATGGCAGAGTGGTCGAATGCACCGGTCTTGAAAACCGGCATAGGTTTGTAGCCTATCTAGGGTTCAAATCCCTATCTCTCCACCACATTTTAATTGGTGGCTTTATTTTACTTCCATCAATACAAACGGTTATGCGTTGGAGAGGTGTCCGAGTGGCCGAAGGAGCTCCCCTGCTAAGGGAGTATAGAGTTTGTAGCTCTATCGAGGGTTCGAATCCCTCCCTCTCCACCATATACTAAATATAAGCCACTTAATTGTGGTTTTTTTGTGGCTAAAATTTAGCGCTTATGTCAAATCAGCATCACTTTTCCAGCTATCATGCACCAAGCTATTAATAGGATCTACAGCCCACCTCAGCGCATCACTGCTAATGCTAATCGAATCCCGCACGCTACCGTTTAACTCATCGCAATAGTTAATATTTTATGAACAACTACGCTGCATTAAAGTAAATAAATTGCATCACTGTAAATCATA
>NZ_JBFJHD010000061.1:0-15580 GCF_041613455.1 Pseudoalteromonas sp.
AGGGCCATTAGTGACCAGTGTGGGGCGTTTAACTGAACAAAAAGTGTTGTTACTTTGCCAGCAGCAAGGCACAGAGCTCACCATAGATGTGGTATGTCGTATTATCAAAGCGTTTGATGGTCGCTTTATTATGCTTGGCTCAGGTGATAGCAGATTAGAGCGGATTTTTGTGCAAGCTATGGCACGCCACGACAACTTTTTATTTTTACAAGGCTATGCGCAAGCTCTCGGCGATGCCATGTACCAGTTAGGCGATTTATTTTTAATGCCGAGCTCTTTTGAGCCCTGTGGCATTAGCCAAATGTTGGCCATGCGCGCAGGCCAGCCTTGCTTAGTGCATCATGTCGGCGGTTTAAAAGATACTGTAGAGCACCAAGTAAATGGCTTTAGTTTTGCGGGTGACACACTGCATGCGCAAGCGTCTGCGCTCACTAATTGCTTGCGTGACACGCTTATATTGAAACAGCAGCAGCCGCGTGAATGGCAGACAATAAAAACACAAGCGAGTAACGCACGTTTTACCTGGTCACAGGTTGTAACTGATTATATTAATTACTTATATAAATAAATTCTGTGCAAGGGAAGTGACAACAGCGCGCTTTTACGGTTTAATAACTTGGTCTTAGGGAAAGCTTTATAAAGTAGGTAATGTGTCTGTATTTGTTGCAAGGCAAGCAATTTTAAATCGTCGTCAAAATGTGGTGGCTTACGAGCTACTGTTTCGCGATAGTGCGAAAAATTGTTTTCCGGGGATCTCCGATGGCCAAGCAACGGCGCGGTTGATTATGGAAAATCAACTGAACTTAGGTACCCGCCATATTACCGCTGGGAAAACAGCGTTGATCAACATTGGCCCGGAGTCGTTAAAACTCGATTTATGCGCTTTTTTACCCAGCAAAGACGTGGTGATTGAATTACTCGAGACCATTGAACCTAGCGAAGACAACTACCAATTATGTCGAGAGTTATTTCGCAATAACTATAAGTTAGCACTTGATGACTTTGTTTATAACCCGCAATGGGAGCGTTTTTTAAAGCTGGTAAAATTAATAAAATTCGATATTAAACAAACCCCGTTAACGGATTTAAAGCGCATAGTTAAACAGCTAAAAACCCACAAACAACTGAAATTACTCGCCGAAAAAATAGAAACTCACGACGAATTTCAGTTGGCATATACAATGGGCTTTGATTACTTTCAAGGCTACTTTTTTGCCAAACCTATGATGTTCAAGCAAAACGATATTGATTATAACTATGGGTTAGTGATTGCAATATTTGCTGAGGTGATGAAACCTGAGCCAAGTATAAAAAAGATAGCGGGGTTGTTTGAACTCGATGCCGCACTTGCCTATAAACTACTGCGCTTATTAAATAGCGGTGTGTTTCCGATTCAAAACGAAATAACTTCGTTGAAACAAGCGTTAGTGTATTTAGGTCACGAGCGGCTAAAAAAGTTTGTCAGCTTGATTGTCACGGCACATACCGCTAAGGCGAAACCTGCTGAGTTATTACAATTGTGCGTGGTGCGGGCACGATTTTGCGAGTTAATCGCCACTAAAATAGCGAAACAGCAAGCGGGTGAGGCGTTTTTAACGGGGCTGTTTTCATTGTTAGAGGCGATTTTAGATCATCCCATGGCCTCTTTGGTGAATAAGTTACCTTTCCCCGATGCAATAAAATCGGCGCTATTAAAAGAAAAAAACACCTTGTATTATATACTCGATGTTGTCATCGCCTATGAGTCAGGCAGTTGGTGGGCATTGGAGCAGGCAGTGTTACTGCTCAATATTGATAGTGCAATACTCCCGCCGCTGTACAAACAGGCTGTAACGTGGGCAGATAGTTATAAAAATCAACTATAACGGGTATTAATGCGCAATCATAATATGGATTTTATTCGTGGCATCGCTGTGCTTGGGCTGGTGTACATGAACATTTATACCTTTGGTATTTTTGAATTGGGTTACATTCCACTAAGTGTTGCGCCGTTAAGTGATGACATTATTCATGCCTTCAGCCTGATATTTGTAGAAGGCCGTTTTAGAACCTTATTCAGCATATTGTTTGGCGCCGGGCTCTACATTCAATGGCAACGCTATCACTCTCCCCCTCGACTGAAAAACCGCTTATATTGGTTGATTTTATTGGCTTTAGTGCATGGTTTTTTATTATGGCCAGGGGATATATTATTTACCTATGGGGTGTCGGGGTGGTTTGCGCTTAGATATCTTAATAGTAATAACGAGCTGCTGTTAAAGCGTGCCGGTCAGTTTATACTCATTTCTGGTGTGGCCACGGCGCTGGTCACCTTTAGTATTGATGAGCCGATACTGGTTCGCGATTCAGCGGCGTTTAATGAGTTATACTCACTTTATTATCAATCGCTGCTAGCGCATTTTTCAATGAATCTGGCCCTGTATACGTTAATGCTTGTTATTGTGCCATTTATCACCTTGTGGGCGTGTACCGCACTGATGTTAATAGGCATTTATTTATATAAACAGCGGGCTTTTACAACCGGACTCAAGTTAAAGTCAGTTATTTTAATCGCTGTGGGCGCTGTGCTATTTACCAGCTTACGGTTAATTGCTGAGCGCTATACGGCGGGGCTAATTTATTCGTTACAAGAACTACTAAACAGTATAGCGGCCTTACTTATGGCGGTGATTTATATTCATTTGGCGGTTAAACTGTGCAACAACCGTGCAACGGTAGGGGCGTTATTACAACAGGTTGGGCGGTTTGCGTTTAGTTTATATATCTGTCAAACGTTAATGCAGTTGTTATTATTTAAAGTGTTGTTTAGTCATTGGGTAATCACTTTTAATCGCAGCGATTATTGGCAAGTGGCCACCATGCTGGTGGTGTTACAATTGCTGCTCACTTGGCTATATAGTCGCTATTTTCAACAAGGGCCGCTGGAATACCTATGGCGTCACTTAACGCGCTTAAAAACCGCTAGTTAAACACGCAGAAACGCTAAATTAAGGGCGAAAAAAAATCGTCAGTGGTTTAAACTGTCAGCCTTTGCAACTAAGGTGAATTTACTCCATGACAGACTTAAAACGATTAAATAAATTTATTAGCGATACCGGTTTTTGTTCACGGCGCGAAGCTGATAAATATATTGAAGATGGTCGTGTTACTGTTAATGGCGTATGCCCAGAAATGGGGGTAAAAGTGTCACCGAGCGACGTGGTATTAGTTGACGGTAAGCCGCTTAAAGCCCCGCCAAAGCGTGTTTATATTGCTTATAATAAGCCGGTAGGTATTACCTGTACCACAGAGCGAAAAATACAAAGTAACATAGTTAAAGCGGTAAACTACCCAGATCGTATTTTTCCAATCGGGCGCTTAGATCGACCATCCGAAGGGTTAATATTTTTAACCAACGAAGGTGATATCGTTAATAAAATTTTGCGTGCTGGCAATAACCACGAAAAAGAATATGTGGTCACGGTCGACAAGCCACTTAACCGCCAGTTTGTAAATAAAATGGCCAATGGTATTCCGATACTCGACACCATCACCAAAAAGTGCAAAGTAACGCAAACCGCTGCGCAGCAGTTTACGATTATATTAACCCAAGGGTTAAATCGCCAAATACGCAGAATGTGTGAATACTTAGGCTACGAAGTGGTTACCTTAAAACGTGTGCGTATTATGAACGTAACACTCAAAGGGTTAAAAGTTGGCCAGTGGCGACATTTAACCGCTGAAGAAATGGCGGTGATCAACGATTCAATTGCGGATTCGGGCAAAACGCAAGAGCACTCACTACTTGAAACAGGCACCCCCACTGAACAACTAAGTGTTGTCAATCCAGCTAAAGCAGAGCGCAATAGAGTAAAAAAACGCGATTTTCAAGGTGAAAACCCCAGACGATTTAAGCAAGCTGACGGTAAACAAGCGCGCGCAGCCGATGGTAACAATAAGCGTGGTAAAGCGCCGGCACAAAAACGTTCCACTACTTATATTGGTAAGTCAAAAACTAGCACAGTGCATAAAGTCTCAGACAATAAAGGGACACTCAGTTTAAAAAAATAGCGTGCAGAGCAGGCTTGTTTATTGTTGTAGGTGAAGTAAGTGCCAGTTATTTCATTGGCACTGCACGGCCAACAGCCACATCAGCGGGGTAATTGCAGCGCCAATTTAACCCCTTATAGAGTGTAAATTGGCATTAGTTACCGTTAATATGGTCCACTAAGTGTGGAAGACGCAGTGGTTTACAATAATAATAGCCTTGAATTTTAATATTGTTAAACTTAGATAAGTAACTGATCAAGCCAAAGTCTTCAACCCCTTCAATCACCACGACCTTATTAAGCTCTATACAAATATTAATAATTGCTTCTAACAGGGCTCTTTTTTGCCCGGGTTGCTCTGCACCAATAGTAAATTCGCGGTCTATCTTGATGATGTTTGCAGGCTGGCGCGATAAGTAAGATAAGCTAGAGTAACCGGTACCAAAGTCATCAATAGCAACATTAAAACCTGTGGTGATCAAGTCTTTCAATACCCCTTCAATTGCGCCTTTTTCAGACATCACCATTTCGGTCACTTCAATTGTAAGCTGACTGGGGTGAATGTTTTTTTCGTTGACTAATTTAGCAAGGTTTTTAACAAAGTGATGCTGCTGCACTTGTTGTGGTGAAAAGTTAACTGCCACACTAATACGTTGCAGCTCAGGGGTATTGCTTATATCGTGCAGCACTTGAGTTAGTACCTTTTCACCCACTTGCAATATTTGCCCTGTTTGTTCCGCGATAGGAATAAACACTGCGGGGGAGATATAATTTTCATTATTTTTCCAGCGTACTAAGCACTCAACAGACGAGATTGCATGCGATGATAAGTCATAAATAGGCTGATAATAAACTTCTAAGCCGCCATTATTAATCGCTTTTTGAAGTTCACCACGGGTTTTAACCATTTCTTGGTGTCTATCATCCATCTCTTTTTGATAAAAACTAAATTGGTTGCCGCCTAATGCTTTGGCACTGTCCATGGCAATATCAGCCTGTTGCAGTAAGGTTTTAGGCTTTACTTGCTGCTTTTCAGACATGGCAATACCCACGCTCACGGTAAGATGAATATCAACTTCCCCTAAGTTATATATCTCTGCGAGTGATTTGATGATTAACGTGGTTTCGGCCGACAGCTGTGCTTTGTCGGCATCACTGTAATGTAAAATAAATTCATCATTGCCAAAGCGGGCGATAGAATCAGCGCTCAGCGCATGGGTTTTTAGGCGTTGCGCAACCTGTTGTAACACGCTGTCTCCTAATTCATGCCCTAAACTGTTATTGACCGCACTAAAGCCATCTAGGTTATAAAATACCACCGCACAGTTGGCTTTTATATTGTTAAGCTGTTTCGATTCTATTTCAGCGTTGAGGGCATCGCGGCGTAATAATCCGGTGAGTTCATCATATTTTGCCATTTTATGTAACGCAAACGACTGCTCTCTGAGTTTTAAGGTTGAATCGGCAGCGAGAATAAATATATAAGTAAATACAAATGTTAGCCAGAGTATCGCTTGGTCTATATTGGCGGCATTACGTAGTTTTGTGTAGTCTTTTATGAAGTTATACACGTTATGTTTAATTAAGGCCATCACCTCAATTTGTTCTACGACGAAGTGTTGACTGTACTTACTAAAGAGCTCGCTTAACTGACGCACATTGTGCTCGCCGGGGTTAATCGAAAAGTAAATGTTGGGGTTTAACTCAATAAAAGTGTTAAAAGAATTAAGATGATCGATGTAGCGGCTTTCTATTAGCAGATTCAGGTTTAATAGCGCTAATATTTGATATCGCTCACCAGATGTTGCCTTAATGGGAATAGAAAACATAATTATCGGCATATCACTATCTAAGGTAGCGGAGTTGGCGGCAAATCTCACTTCATCGTCTGCTGCTTTAAGCCAGCTAACAATGGCGGGAGTGGCAAGCCTGCCGTTAGCTATAAATTGTTTCGCAAAGGTGGTGCCATCGATATAATTTAACTCGTTGTCGAGTATCAGCATACTTTTAATTATTTCGAAGTCTTGGGTGTAGCCATCCATATCCAACTTGGCGAGTTTAAAAAAGTAATCAGTATGAATACTTTCTAAGCGCGTTTTTATATGGGTTAATGATTTGATCTGATCTTCGAGGTTTTTATTCAGTATGGTTTCAAGTAAATGAATATTACTGCGCGCATTGGCATCGGCTCTTGAAATGGTTTGCACGGCTGTAACATGCCACAAGCTAGTGCCGATAAAAATAGTAAAAAGCACCACGGTTTTGGTTAGCTTGGAGTCTTTTATAAGTATAACTGGGTGGCTTACGCGGATGATCAGGGCAAGAAAAAATGACCCAACAATAACAGCAACTAACGAGGCAATATAGGGGTTGTTGGTGTTATAAAACCAGCTCACACTGGTATCGTGCCACAGACTCAATTGCAGATTAAAAAATAGCACAGCACCGAGAATCGCTAACACGGGGGCACTATAGCTTAATTTTTTTGGCACAGTGAATTTAGCCAGCCCATTTAATATTATGGCTAACACCAGAGTACACAGCGCCAGCGGTAAAGGAATAATAGCCATGAAGTGTTGGGTAACAACAATACTTTCCAGTGCCCCTAACAGGGTGACCACCAAAAAGAATTGGATGAAAGCTAAATACACTATGCTTGCAGCTGACTGGGTAAGCGGAAATCGCATTGTGGGTGCGCAGCCTTAAAAGAAAGTTAAAACGACTAAATTAACAGTAACATTTTTACAACTTATTGCCACAATTTAAACCCGGTTATCTCGTAAAAACCCCATTTAAAACAATTGTAGTTAACCATTAAGCTGACATGTAACATTTATAACAATTAACCCACAGTAGCGCTAAATGCTCGGTTTAATATAAAAACGCAGCCAATGCTGCGTTTTTATAGGGTGAAATACTATTTACTTTGCTTAGGGGACTGATAATCAATGTTAAAAATAACGGTATAAAGCACTGGCACAACAATTAGCGTTAATATTGTGGCAAAGCCTAATCCAAACATAATGGTCACCGCCATTGATTGAAAAAACACGTCAAATAATAACGGGATCATGCCCAATATAGTGGTAATGGCTGCCATAGCCACAGGGCGTACGCGACTCACACCTGAATCAAATACGGCTTGGTAAGGTGCTTTACCCTCACTAAGTTCAAGGTTAATTTGATCCACCAACACGATGCCATTTTTAATTAACATACCGCTTAAGCTCAATAGCCCTAATAACGCCATAAAGCTAAACGGCGCGTTCATTACTAATAATCCGGCGCTCACACCAATAATGGCCAGTGGTACCGTAGCCCAAATAACCAGCGGCTGCTTAACCGAGTTAAACAATAACACCGTAATCGCAAACATGGCTAAGTAGCCTATTGGTAAGGAGCCAAAAATTGCTTTTTTAGCTTTACTGGATGACTCGTATTCACCGCCCCAGTGCATTTCGTAACCGCGTGGCAGGGCAATATTTTCAATATCGGTACTAATGCGCGCAAACAGCTTAGCCGGTGTTTCATCACTTAACACATCATGGTCGGCCATCACGGTAATGGTGCGCTTGCGGTCGCGGCGCATAATTAAACTGTCTTCCCACTCCACCACAAACTCATCTACCACTTGCGTCACTGGAATAAAAACCCCAAGCACAGGGCTAAAAATTTGTAAGTCATGTACGCTTTCAACATTTAAGCGCTCGCTGGCGGGTGAGCGTGCAACAATGGGCAAAAGCTGCGTACCATCACGATACACACCCACTTGCTTACCCGACAAGCTGGTAAGTAGCACCTGATCGAGATCTGCTTTACTGATCCCTAAACGCCGTGCTTTTTGTTCATTAAATTGGGGGCGGATCATTTTAGTACGGGCGCGCCAGTCATCACGAATATTATGCGCCCCTGAGTCTTGGCCAATAATATGTTGCGCTTGTGCAGATAACTGCCTTAATACCACAGGATCGGGGCCCGAAAACCGTGCTTCAATTTTGGCATCGGTTGAGGGGCCAATTTCCATCGGCTTCACTTTTAGTTGTGCTGCAATTGGGTGTTGCTGGGCGTAATCACGTACCTGCTGCATTACCGTGGCCACCGCGTCGCGATCGGTTACGCGAATAATCAACTGGCCAAAAGCCGGGTAAGACTTTTCCGGTGCATATGTCAGCATAAAGCGGGGCGCGCCTTGGCCAACGGTACTGGTTATTTCGGTTACTTGCGGCTGTTGCTGTAAAAACTGCTCGAGTTTTTTTATGCCTTCAAGCGTGGCACGAATGTCTGCGCCTTGCTCTTGCCAGTAATCGACATAAAACATCGGTGTATTCGATGCAGGAAAAAATGACTGTTTTACACTGCCAAATCCCACAACCGCACTGCATAACAACACCAGCATTAACACCAGAGTGCTTTTTCTAAAGCGCATAGCTAAGTTTAACAGTGCTTTATAACTGGTAAATATAATGCCTTGATAGGGGTCGTTTGATGGCGTTGACAGCTGCGCTGTTTGCTCGCTTTGGTTAAATATTAAGTTGGCAAAAAACGGCGTGAGCGTAATGGCGGTGATCCAACTTAATAATAAAGAAATGAACAACACCCAAAATAAACTGCCGGCAAATTCACCACTGGCATCGGCGCTTAAACCAATAGGTGCAAACGCGGTAATAGCGATGATCGTCGCGCCAAGTAAGGGCCACTTTGTTTGTTCAACAATATTAACGGCCGCTTTGAGTTTTGTTTGCCCACGTTTAAGGTTAATTAAAATACCTTCGGTCACCACAATGGCGTTATCCACCAACATACCCAGAGCAATGATCAGCGCACCAAGGGAAATACGCTGCAAATCAATGGCAAATAACTTCATAAAAATAAAGGTGCCTAATACGGTAAGCAGTAAAATGCCGCCAATTAATAGCCCGCTTTTCACGCCCATAAACAGCAGTAGCACAACAATCACTATGGCAATTGCTTCCACTAGGCTAACAATAAAGCCATTCACCGACTTTTCGACTTCGTCGGGCTGATTGTATACTGGGCTAATATCAATGCCGTGCGGACGTTGATATTCCAGTGCCGCTAAATGTGCATCAATGCGTTTACCTACGTCAACCACGTTAACGCCCGACATAAATGAAACGCCAATTAGTAGGGCTTGTTGTTGGTTATAGCGAATAATGTTGCTCGGTACTTCGGCATACTCACGGCGCACCTTAGCCACATCCCCTAAATAAATAAGCTCGCTGGCGCCAGATTGAGAAATAAGTAAGGTTTCAAGCTCTTTTACATTTTTAAATTCACCAGTAGGGTGTAAACGTATGGACTCACTGCCAACGCGAATTTTACCTGCGTTCGACACGGTATTTTGCGACTGTAATAGTTGAAAAATATGGTTTGGGGCGATACCTAATTGCGCCAGTTTTTGCGTTGAGATTTCAACCATCACTTGTGCTTGTTGCTCTCCGGCAATGGTGACTTTACTTACGCCTTTAACCAGCACCAATTCACGCTTGAGGTAATCTACATAGTCTTTCAGCTCATCATAAGAATAGCCATCGCCGGTCACTGCATACATCACGCCGTACACGTCGGCAAAATCATCAATCACTTTACTTGGGTAAACACCGCTGGGTAAAGAAGGCGCAAGGTCGTTAATTTTACGCCGCATTTCGTCCCATATTTGCCTTAGCTCTTGCTTACGGTAGCTGCTTTTCATTTCGACGCTAATTTGCGACTTACCATTTGACGAAATGGAGGTAACGTAATCAACATAAGGTAATTGTTGAATGGCGTTTTCGATAGGAAAGGTCACTTCTTCTTCTACTTGCTGTGGCGACGCGCCTGGGTAGAGGGTGATCACCATGGCTTTTTTAAGGGTAAACTCAGGATCTTCCAGTTGCCCTAAATCAAAATAAGAAACACTGCCGCCAATTAATAACAGCAAAGTAAACATCCAACTGATCACTTTTTTCTCGATTGAGAGTTGCGCAAAGCTCATGGTTATAGGCCTCGCTCTTTATTCCAAGGACGTACTTGCATACCTTCTTTAAGTGAGTTAACCCCTGCAGCAACAATTTGTTGCCCTGCTTTAATGCCGCTTAATACTTCAATGCCATCATGATGGAGTTGGCCCACTTTTACCGCTTGTTTACGAATTGTGCCGCTTTGTTGATCAAATAACCACACATAGGCGTTATCGCTAAGTGGTTGCTCTGCGTCTGAAAACACTGCTTCGTTGGGTAAAATAGTATACGCCGTTTGCGCTTCGGTCACTTTACTTAAGTCAATTAATACTCGGCCTGTCATGCCGGCCAGTAAATTAAAGTCTTTTGGCACCGGCAGTGTAAACACCACTTTATAGGTCAGCGTGGCAGGGTTTGCTTGGGTATCCCATTCTTTCAGGGTGAGGGTGTATTGTTTGTCGTGGTAGCCGTCAAAAATCACGCTAGGTTGGTATTGAGTGCCTTTTTTAAAGCGTGCCACTATGCGTTCGGGTACGTGGATTTCAACGTCCATTAAATCGCGGGTTTCTAGGCGTAAAATATTTTGTTTGGCCTGCACGCTTTCATAGTTTTTCACAAACACTTTTGCGATGGTACCCGCAAAAGGCGCTTTAAGTTGGCTATGTTGTAAATTAGTTTGCGCTATTTTAAATGCCGATTCGGCCACTTGTTTATTGGCAATCGCTTGATCCAGCTCAGACTGGCTGGTGATTCTTTTTTCGAACAATTGCTCAATACGGCCCAGTTGCGATTTTGCAAGTTCGTAGCGTGCTTTGCGTTCGTTATATTGTAGCTGAAAGTCTTCCGGATCGAGTTTTGCGAGTAATTGTCCTTTTTCTACATGCTCTCCCGCCAATACTGGAAACTCTACCAGCTCACCACTAACTCTAAACGCAAGGTATGAGCCTTGATTCGCCACCACTTCGGCCGGAAAACTGCGAATGTTTACTTGCGAATCATGGCCAATGTTAAATAGCTTTACCGGGCGAATGGGCTCTTCCTTAACAGGTTGTTCAGGCTCTGAGCAAGCCATTAAACCCAATAAGGTCGTCGTTACTACACATAGACGTAAGAGGTGCATATTTTCTCCATGAAAATTAAAAGCTAAATAAAGTCAGTGCAGCATACGCTGCAAACATATAAAATAAAAATCATTAAATTTTAGAAACTAAATAAGTTTTACTTATGATGTGCTAAGGCGTGGAATGAAACTTAACCAGCTACAAATATTAGATGCCATTGTACAAAGCGCCAGCCTTAGTGCTGCGGCGCTTAAACTACATAAAACGCAGCCAGCGCTTACGCTTGCCATTAAAAGCTTAGAAGAAAAAATCGGTTTTGCCTTGCTAGATAGGTCGCAATACCGGTTACAATTAACCGAAAAAGGCCGTATTT
This sequence comes from Pseudoalteromonas sp., assembly GCF_041613455.1. Lineage (GTDB taxonomy): Bacteria > Pseudomonadota > Gammaproteobacteria > Enterobacterales > Alteromonadaceae > Pseudoalteromonas. The sequence goes on from NZ_JBFJHD010000061.1 coordinate 11,423, forward strand.
TTCATCGCCAAGCTAAACAGTTATTGACTAATAATGAAGAACTCACTCAACTGGCTAAAGAGCTGGCGTTAGGCAATGAAGCGCAGTATCGAATTTGCTATGAACAAATCTGTCATATGCAAAGTTACAATGAGATCATAAGTAATACTTTTAAAGTATTTAATAGCACCGAATTTAGTTTAACCAGTGGCAAGCGCTTTATTTCATTAGAGCAAGTCAATAATGGCCAGGCTGAGTTAGGCATTGGGCCGTGGTTCGATTTGTTTCACGCCACCGGCGATTTAGAAAGTTTACCCATTGGCAAGCTGGACATTGGTATTGTTAGTGCAACACATAGTTTGCCCAGTACAGTGAGTTACAGTGAGTTGCAGTCGTATCCGTGTTTAGCCATGTTTGAAAGTGGCTTAAGCATAGACAGCGACCGCTTATCGTACTCAAAAGGCCCCGCGATGATGAAAATTGATGATATCGCGAGCTTAAAATCGTTTTTATTGTCGGGGGCTGGTTGGGCAATGATCAGTTTGCAGCACTGTGCAGCCGAGCTTGAAGCGGGGCAGTTACAACAAATTACCGTGACCGACCGTGAGCATCAATTTAGTACGCAAATTCGTGTGTTTAGACAGCACTCAAGCCACCACGGGCCGGTAGCGCGTACTATATGGCAGCAATTCAGTACACTGAGTCAGGCCTATTTAACCGCGACCGATGGCGCTGCATGAAACCCTTGCTCACAAAAATAACCGCCGGCATCAGCACGCTTAAAAGAGGATAACCATGGCTATTGATAAAGAGACGCTTATTTACACCGTGATTGCCGGCATTCCCACAGGCCGTGTAGCCAGTTATGGTCAAGTGGCGGCTTTAGCCGGTTACCCACAAAATGCCCGTTTAGTGGGACGGTTATTAAAACTAATGCCACACGACTCCACAATTCCTTGGCATAGGGTGGTCAACAGTCAAGGAAAAATCGCCTTTGCTATTGGCAGTGAACAGTATAATACCCAGCGCCAAATGCTGTTAGCAGAAGGGGTGGTGTTTAGCAAAGAGCGCGTCAATATGCGTATCTATCAATGGCAATAACACCATAACTGGCAATAAAAAGGGCAACGAAATGTTGCCCTAACCGTGTGCATACAGCGGCGTTAAACTAAGCTATTACCCTGTTTTTTAGCCTGTTTAATATCTTTATACAAGCAGGCTACTAAAATAATAAACACGCCACTGGCAATGGCCGGCCACATTAATAGGTAAATGGTAAGAAATGTTGTAGACATTATTACTCCTTATTTATTGTCACTAAATTCAACCACACGCTGGTCAATCACGTTAAAATCAAAGGCGTTGCTTTTGCTAGTTAGGGTCACTAATACGCAAATAATTGCGCTGGCACCATAGGCGGTGAGCGAGCTTAGCAACACAATATAGTCGCGCAAAAACCCTAAGGTGAAAAATAACAGCACCACAGCGGTAAGCGCACCCAGTACTAAGCCCACTTGGCGGCCAAAAAAGCCAAAGCTCATTAGGCCAATTACCACACCGGCGCCCACGGTTGCTAATACTTCATACAATAGAGCAACGGCTCCCGATAATGCTAGCCATTCAAAACGCACCATCACAAACAGCATAAATGCGCCCGCTACCGCAGCGGTAAAGGCAAGGTTAGTCACTTTATTCCAATAGAGGCTGGCAATCACCGGAAACACAATGGCCCCCCACAGCGCGCCAACGAAGATCAGCATCGACAAGATATCGAGCTTTAGACTGGCAAATATAACGCCTAACATAGTGGCAACCACCATAGTTAAGCGGCCAATCCAGAGCATTTTTTTCGGGTTAGGGTTATTTTTGTTGAGGTGTTTACCATAAACATCAGTCATAATAATGGCAGATAACGCCGACAAGTCAGAATCGGCGGTAGACGATAACGAGCCGATAATCATCACAAATAATACTAATACCATCACCGGCGATAAATAGCTGGCTGCCATTTGTGGAATTAAGTTATTTAAATCACCGTCAATGGGCTGTACCCCAGCAAGCAAGGCCAGTAAGCCTAGCATTCCTAAGCCAATTACAATGGAGCCATAGCCAATAGTGGCGGTAATAAAGCTGGGTTTAATTAAATCTTCACGTACTGCAAATAAACGTTGTGCAATGGTTTGATTACCAATAGCGTATGCGAGAACGGCAACAAAAAAAGGCGCGCCTTGTTCTAAAATAGCGGTAGTGGAGAAAAAGTTAGCTTGTTCGGCACTGAGATTACTCATGCCGTGGGTAAATAAGTCGGGACCATCGAGTTCAAAAAACTGCATGGGAATGATCACCACGGCGGCAAGCATCATCGCCATTAATTGGCCAAAGTCGGTAAACACCGATGAGCGAAACCCAGACCAAAAGGTGTAAATAAGCACACCTGAGCCGGCAATAAGCACCCCTTCGGTAAAGTTTAATGGCGAGAGGATGTCTACCAAAGCGCCGGCCGCAGTAAAGTTCACCATTAGGCTAATAACACTGCCAACAATATTTGACGAGGCTAAAATCATTTGGCTGGCGCTGCCGTGGCGAGCATGCATAATTTCCGCTAAGGTGCGAGCATTAGGGGCAAGCTCCCTAAATCGCCGACCAAATGGGTAAATAAACAAAATCATCAGGGCGCCCCAAAAGCCATAATGGATGGCCCCCGATAAACCATATTTATAGCCGGAGCTGGCGGCAGCATAAAACGACGCGGCCCAGATCCAGGTGGCCGTCATACTTGCTGCTGACATACTAAAGCCAACCGAGCCATTAGACACCATGTAGCCGTCGGCGTTTTCTTGTTTTTTGCCAATACTGAGGGTAAATAAAAAGGTAAGGCCATAAAAAGCGAATAAAACCAGCAGTATAGTGCTGGTACTAAACTGAAACATTGTTGACTCCTTTACAAACGTCACTCGCTATCACAAATGAGGGTGATAAGGTAACGGTTATTATTGTGTTACCGAGTGAAGTACTCAGTAATTAATTAGAAGACTACTAAATAGCACTATCAAGACGTTAGAAACTTTAGTAGTAAAAAATAGCTGATATAGCGAACGGTATGCTTAATGTTAGCACGCCGCTTATATTAGCCGTCTATGTTAACACAACTAAAAATATTATGTTATTTTGGTAGCTTACAGTGTTTAGTGCTGCAGTGTGTGCTGGGTGATACGGCTTAATCGTTAAAAATTGCCGCATTATTACCGCTCATAAATCTCTTATATTATTAAGCGATTGCGCCAGATAAAAAGTAACTTAACTTGTTTAATGCGCTAAATATAGTTAGAACACAGATTAATGATAAGTAACTCTTGTTACGCTAGTTAGCCATATAGTCACTTTAAAGAGGAAGTAAAATGACGCTTTACCCGTTTAAAAAATATTCAGCGACGGTTCCCGCTCAGTGGGTCGATTTTAATGGCCACATGAATACTAAGTATTATGGTTTAGTGATTTACGATGCGCATATTGATTTTACCGAACACCTAGATTTAGGTGAACGTTACCGATATGCAAACAATTGCAGTAAAGCATTAGTAGAAAGCCATTGTATTTTTGAAAGAGAATTGTGTGAGGGCGACAAAATTGAAGTGGCTTCTTGGTTGTTGTATGTGGATGAAAAACGTATTCATACTTTTCACGAAATTCACTGTGTAAATAAAGGTTACCGCGCTGCAGCAGGGGAGCACTTAGACTTACATATCGACTTAGCTACGAGGCGGGTAGCGCCAATGCCAAATGCGGTACTACAACGTTTAAAGCTCATTGAACAGCAGTTTGCCCAGCTGCCTAAGCCCGCTAGAGTAGGCAGTACCATTAAAGTAGCTAAATAATAGTGTTATGAATAACCAGCACTCAGTTTATGCAACATAATCACGCTTGCTGTTAAGCTGCAAGCGTGGCTATTTCAGTGACTTATAGCTAAATAAGCACGAAAATAACAATTGGTAAGGTTATAGCGCATCCAGGGATTATTACTTTTTAACGGTTCTTTTTGTGAATAAATTCGGTTGCCAGTCCCAATGTAGTGCGCCTAAACGTAAAAATACGGTAATAAACAAAGAGCCTAAAATACACCAAATATAAGACACTTCCAGCATAAATAGCGCAGCATAGGTTAGTCCACCAGACACGCAG
>NZ_JBFJHD010000062.1:0-15257 GCF_041613455.1 Pseudoalteromonas sp.
TGGCGTACATTCATCAAATATCATTACAATATCTGAGCCTAAGTCACGCTGTACTTGCATTGATGACTCTGGCGTCATCATAATTTTTTCACCGTTTACCGGTGAGCTAAATAACACGCCTTCTTCAGTAATTTTGCGCATGGCGCCTAAGCTAAATACCTGAAAACCGCCTGAGTCCGTTAAAATTGGCAAATCCCAATTCATAAAGTCATGTAAATCACCATGTTGCTTGATGATCTCAGTACCTGGGCGGAGCATTAAATGAAAGGTGTTACCTAAGCAAATTTGTGCACCGGTTGCTTTTACTTCATCCGGTGTCATGCCTTTCACTGTACCGTAAGTACCTACTGGCATAAAGGCGGGCGTTTCTATTACACCACGGTCAAAAATCAAGCGGCCGCGGCGCGCTTTACCGTCTGTCGTGTCTAATTCAAATTTCATATTGTCCTCGGTGTCGGAAAAACAGTCCAACAAGCTATAATTTAACCGCTCGATTCTACCCTTTTTACACAATTAATACTATAAACGGTAGATAAATCAGTCGTGATTTTTCTACCGTTGAGCAAGCTTATTATATAACCAATTGGGGCGTTATTTACGCGTTAAAAACATCGCATCGCCATAGCTAAAAAAGCGGTACTGCTGCTCTATGGCGGTGTGGTATGCGCTCATAATATTGTCTTGTCCGGCAAAAGCGCTTACCAACATAATGAGCGTTGACTCAGGTAAATGAAAATTCGTTACCATGGCATCAACCACATTAAACTGATAACCCGGATAAATAAAGATGTCGGTGTCGCCAAAATAACTGCTTAACGTACCGCCATGCACTTTAGCTGCCGACTCTAAAGAACGCACAGAAGTGGTGCCAATTGCAATCACTCGGCCGCCTTTAGCTTTGGTTTGTGCTACGGCTGCCACAACCTCATCGGGCACTTCAATGTATTCCGAGTGCATAACATGCTCGTCGACCGTAGTGGCGCGCACTGGCTGAAACGTACCTGCGCCTACATGCAAGGTCACAAACGCCATTTGTACGCCCTTATCTTTGAGCGCTGCCATTAATGTTTTATCAAAATGCAGCCCCGCAGTTGGCGCGGCTACCGCACCGGGCTTTTCACCGTACACAGTTTGATAACGCTCTCTGTCTGCTGCGTTATCTGGGCGGTCGATATAGGGAGGGAGCGGCATATGGCCGACATCGTTTAATATATCAAGTACATTTTGGCTATGCTCAAATTCAAGTTCAAAAAGCGTGTCATGGCGTGCCACCATAGTCGCTTTCGCCTTGCCTTCTAAAATTAATTCATTACCCAGCTTGGGTGATTTGCTGGCACGAATATGGGCTAGCACGCGATGTTCATCAAGCACGCGCTCAACTAACACCTCCACTTTGCCACCCGACGCTTTTTGGCCAAACATACGCGCCGGGATCACTTTGGTATTATTAAATACCAGTAAATCGTTTTCGTTTACTAACGCGAGTAAATCACTAAATACTTTATGCTCAACGTTGCCAGTTGCTCCATCTAAGGTTAGCAAACGGCTACTTGTTCTATCTTGCTTAGGGAAGCGAGCAATTAATTCATCAGGAAGGTCAAAGCTAAAATCAGCCACGCGCATAGTTAGAATTCCACATCATTTAAAATCGCGCCAAGTGTATACCCAAACCACCTCAAAATGCGAGTTTCAGTTGGAATTAAACGCGATTTAGGCAAGGCATTGATTGCAAATAATAGTGGTTCTATTGTTAAAATCAATAACGCAGTATAAATCGCTTTTAAACCAACCCATGGGCGCTTCACAGGGGCTTACTCTCATCGTTGCTACTTCTTGAAAGGGACTGCCATTACTGCAAAGTACCGCCTTGATATTAAGCCCCTGTGACACGCTGAATTCTGCATTTTGCGGTGGTTTGGGTATATTTAAACCACCTCAAAATGCGAGTGTCGTCGGAATTAAACGCGATTTAGTCAAGGCATTGATTGCCAATAATAGTGGTTCTATTGTTAAAATCAATAACGCAGTATACATCGCTTTTAAACCAATCCATGGGCGCTTCACAGGAGCTTACTCTCGCTTATCAAGCTCAAGAAGTCCGATAAATTCTCCTTCATTTGCCGCTAATTTAACGCATTAATCGCTGCGCAATAAATATGCTTGTCCTGAGCACAAAAGCGCATTATTCTACGCCTTCGAATAATCGTGATTTACCTTAGGGGTACGACAATCGTGGCAAAACAGCTGAAAATGCTTATATTAAACGCGTGCAGTAACGAGCGCCGTATTATCCGTGCCACGTTAGAAAAGCTCGATGTGTTTCATTTTATTGAAGCGTCGGATAGCCAAGATGCATTAAAAATACTTAAGCGACAAGCGGTCAATATCATCATTACCGGTCTAGAAGTCGGTAAAATTGATGGCTGGCGTTTTTCACGAATGATCCGCTCTGGTTTATTATATACCCCTAAACACACGCCTATTTTACTTATTCCCCCCATTTATTGTGAGCGCATCGCCGAAACGACCGCGCGCAGTTACGGTATTGATGCGGTACTGCCGCTTGAGCGTCAAGATCTGCTGCCACAAGTGTTGGCCGATGTACTGGCAACGCATTTAGAAAAAAGCAGTCGATTAAACTTGTTGCTGTTAGAGCCGGTTGATAGCAAAGCCGCTGAGATATGTGAACAACTAAAGCTTAATTTTATCATTACTCGGGTGACATCGAGCCAAGCTGCGCTTGATGCTTATAATCAGCAGCCGTTTGCCATTGTATTACTCGATGCAACCGCAGCAAGAGCACAACAAGCCAGCGCCTTAGTCGCAGAAATTTTAAAGCTTAACGCCATGCAGGCCGTCGTCACTATTATAGATAGTGACGATGCGAATTATGCCGAGCAGCTATTACTTTCGGGGGTTACCGACTTTATACGTGCGCCTTACGATCCCTCTTTTTTAAATAAAGTGTGCGATCATGCGGCTCGGCGCGAAGATTTTATCGTCAGTTATAGCGAGTTTGCGAATAAGGTCGCTCAGCTAAGTTTAAGTGAAGTTAAGTATAAAGAACTGTTTTCGGCGCATCAGCGCATTTTGTTACATTTAAATACCGTAGTGCTAGAGCTAGATGATGCTGGGCTTATTCGCTTTATTAACCCAGCATGGGAAGCATTGAGCGGCTATGGGGTTAAATCAACGCTGCAAAAACCCTTAACCGATTACTGTGTTGATGAATATCAAAATACGCTGCAAAGCACGATCAATGATATTCTTCAGGCGGGTGAACAAAAACAGCAAATCGAAATAAAAATAGCGCATAAAAATGGCAACCCTATTTGGGTAGAGTGCCGCTTACAATTAATAAAAAATAGCCGTAACCACGTTACCATCACCGCCACTATTGATAATATCCACGAACGCAAACAAGCCGAACTGCAACTGCGCCATTTGGCGCTACACGACACGCTAACAGGGCTGCATAACCGTTATTCTTTTGATCAGCAACTTAATCGTATTTGTCAGCCCAAATTTACCCACTCAACGCTAGAGCATGCGTTGCTGTATATTGATTTGGACCACTTTAAAATTATTAACGACAGTAAAGGTCACCAGCAAGGTGATGTGGTGTTAAAAGAAGTGGCACAGTTATTTATTGCTAATATAAGTAATGAGCATTTGATCTGTCGCGTGGGTGGCGATGAATTTGCGGTACTGCTAAAAAATACCAATTTGTTAGATGCGCATTTGATAGCAGAAGGGATTTGCAGCGCCATTGAGCAGCATCAATTTAACGCCCAAGAGCAAGTATATTCAATCAGCTGCTCCATTGGCTTAACACAAATAACCACCGATAATTGCGATCCCAGTGAGTGCTTAAAACAAGCCGATATTGCGCTGTATATTGCCAAAAATTTAGGCCGTAACTTAGTGCACTGTTACTCCAAGCATGACGTACTAAATAACACCCTGCAATCTGGGCTGGAGTGGGGACACGGTGTACGCCAAGCGCTGCAACAAAGCAATATTGAACTGCATTATCAGCCTATCTGGGATTTCAAGGCCAATAAGGTCGCTTATTTTGAAGTGCTGCTGCGCTTAAAAATCAACGATCAGCTTGTTTATCCTAATCAATTTATTCCATCGCTTGAGCTACTCAACGATACCTTTTTAATGGATCAATGCGTTATTCGCGCGGCCATTGCCAGTGTTGCTCAGCACCCTGAGCTCAATCAGGTGGCAATCAACCTCTCGACCCAATCATTTTTAGATGAACGTTTAGTGCCGTTAATTGAGTCTAACTTGGAAAAATACCAAGTGTCACCACTGCAAATTATTTTTGAAATTACCGAGTCTGCCAGTATCAATAATTTAGCCGCAACTCGTAAAATGATTGAACAACTCAACCATCTGGGTTGCCACTTTTCCATTGATGATTTTGGCACCGGTTTTAGTACCTTTAATTACCTAAAACAACTGCCTGCGCAACAAGTTAAAATTGACGGTTCATTTGTCTGCGATATGCTAAACGATCCGATTGATTTAGCACTGGTTAAAGCCATTCACGACATTAGTCGCTCACTGGATAAGCACTCGGTGGCTGAATATGTTGAATCTGCCGAGGTCTTTTTTGCACTTAAAGAAATTGGTGTCGATTTTGGTCAGGGGTATTTTATTGGCCGCCCACAACCAATTGAAAATGTGAAAGCGCAGTTGCAGAAAATTTCGCACAATGAAGCCTTTGCCAACAACTAGTTAGCTCACAGTTAAATCTAACGTACTGTTTTACGACTATCATATTTATCTTTCTCGGCTATACTCCCTATAACAACCACTAAATGTCATCAAATTAAAGTGATTACTTTAAAAAAACACGACATTACCACTTAAAGCAATCAAGATCAGGATGTATAGTCTATTGCCGTCAAGGGTTTAAGGAGGAAAACATGACACAGTTAGTTGTATTTTTACTGCTTATGCATTTTGCTATTGCGTTTCAATGTTACCGCTCTGCACAGTTTAAAGGGTATCCAGTGCGTGTATTTACGGTACTGGGCCTGGTTCCCTACTTTAATCTCGTTGTTTGGATTTACTTATTATTCTTACCCGAACTAGAGCCTTATGAAAACCATAATCATCATAACAAGCAGCTCTTGTAGCTGCTTGTGACTGCCCTTAACCAGCAAAGTCAACGCTGCACTGCTGCTGTAAAAACACTTCCAGCTGCTGAGAAAATAACTTAAAGTCACGAATTCGGCCGGTTGTTTTACGCCATAACAGCCCGATTTCGCGATAAGCATTATTTTGCAAAGGAATGGCTTGCATCTGCTGTCCCGCTAAAATACCGGCATTGATTGCCATTTGCGGTAAAAAGGTCACCCCTAATTGGTGTTCAACCATACTCAGTAGCGTATGCAAACTCGCCGCTTCAAATGGGTTAATACAGCTGGCACGATGTAAGTGACAGGCAGTTAGCGCATGCCCTGTCATACAGTGTTCCTGCTCTAATAAGAATACACTGGCGTCGGGTAATAAGTTAAAGTCTTCAATACCTTGTGCTGCACTGTAATCTTGGTGATGCACTAAACTAAAGTGATCTTTAGCCAGCACTTGAGTATGAAACTTAGCGGTTTGATACGGCAGGGCTAATAACGCGAGATCAATTTGCCCTTGCTCTAGCTTATCGAGCAAATTATCACTGGTATCTTCAATCAATACTAGCTCTAAGTCAGCAAACGTTTGCTGACAAAAATGATATAAAGGGGCAGCAATAAAGCTGGCAATGGTGGGGATCACTCCCACTGTTAATTTACCATTGAGTGGCGTTAAAAAGCTCTTCGTTAGCTCTTTTAAGCTCATGGTATCGTTCACTATGGTACGCGCACACTGCACCACTTCTTCACCAATAGCAGTAAACATTAAACTGCGATTTTCGCGCTCAATGAGTTGGCAGCCCAAGATTTCTTCTAAATTTTGAATCGCGCTACTTAGTGTTGATTGCCCTATAAAGCAGGCGCTCGCGGCGCGTCCAAAGTGCTGATGCTGATGCACCGCCAATAAATACTGTAACTGTTTAATACTTGGAAGATGAGTCATGTTTCCTTTCCACAAATAAAAAGACCCCAACACCAAAGGCATTGAGATCTTTTCAAGCTAAAAGTCTTTTACTAGGGTCTATTGGCCCTCGCTTTTATTAAACACCAAAAGCGGTTCTTAATATGTAGAAAATAACAATAGCAAGGCCGGCGCCTACTGGCAATGTAATTACCCAAGAAACTGCAATGTTTCTGATCACACCCATATTAAGTGCAGCAATGCCACGGGCCATACCCACACCTAATACCGCACCCACTAAGGTTTGCGTGGTTGAAATAGGTAAACCAGTACCCGACGCAATCACTACCGTCGACGCTGCCGCTAACTCAGCTGCAAAACCACGACTAGGTGTTAAATGTGTAATGCCTTCGCCAATGGTTTTAATTACTTTTTTACCTAAAATAGCAAGACCTGCCACAATACCAAAACCACCTAGTGGTAAAATCCACCATGCGATAGCCGCTTTCTTAGCAATTTCACCATTGTTTTCAACAATATTAACGACTGCAGCTAAAGGACCTATCGCATTCGCAACATCGTTAGAACCATGGGCAAACGCCATACAACACGCAGTTAATACCATAAGTACGGCAAATACTTTTTCTACGTTATTAAACTGCATTTTTTTATCCGCTTTAAGATCAATCTTAAGACGCGAAATAGCAATTTTACCGATAATGCCAACAACCACAGCAATAGCTACAGAAAGCAATAGGCCTTCGGTTGTGCCTAGGTTAATACCTATGTGCTTTAAGCCTTTTTTAATGGTAACGAGTGCCATAATAAAGCCCGCTAAGCCCATGTACAGGGGTACATAACGCTTGGCGTTTTTCAGTGGTGCATCGGTATCAAAAATAAGCTTTTGTGCGCTCATAAATATTAAATACGCAATAAAGCCTGATATAGCAGGGGTAACAACCCAACTACCAACAATACCTGCCACTTTACCCCATTGAATCGCTTCTGTGCCTACGGCCACTAAAGCAAAACCAATGATAGCACCAATGATGGAGTGAGTCGTTGATACCGGCCAGCCTAAAAAAGAGGCCAATAGTAACCACGTACCAGCGGCAAATAATGCTGAAATCATCCCCAAAATCATCAATTCTGGAATGTCTAAAAATGGAGTTGATTCGATAATGCCTTTACGAATGGTCGATGTAACTTCACCACCGGCTAAATAAGCGCCTGCAAACTCAAAAATCATCGCAATAAAAATTGCTTGTTTAATGGTTAGTGCTTTAGAACCTACTGAGGTGCCCATTGCGTTGGCAACATCGTTTGCGCCAATACCATAAGCCATAAAAAAACCGACTGCTGCGGCAATTAAAATTAATACCGTGCCATAAGATGCAATGATATCCATTGTGTAACCTTAATCTTTCGTTATTGAACTGAGTGTAAATTAACGAGCTAACATCAGCTCAAGACGTGATCCAACGCGCTCTGCAATGTCTGCAAGCTCGCCAACCCATTCGATGATTTTGTATAAAAACATCACATCTACTGGGTTCAAAGTATCTTCAACGGCGCGCAATTGGCGACGTATTTTGATTTGCATATCATCCGTGTCTTGTTCTATGGCATCCAATTCAACTAGCATTTTTTCTACTAAGGTCACTTCGCGACCTTTAAAGCCAGTTTCTAGCAATTCTTCTAATTCATTTATCGCATTTGATGCTTGTTTGGTCGCATCAACGCAACGAACTAGATAAGCTAAAAAATCAACTTGTATTTCTTTCGGTATGATCATCTCACGACCGATCACACGCCCTGCAATGTCTTTTGCTTTATTGGCTATTTTATCTTGGTGGGTGACTAATTCGAGCAGATCGGTACGCTCTACCGGCATAAATAACCCGCGCGGTAATTGTAAACGTATGTCTCTTTTCATTTCATCGGCTTCACGCTCTAAATTGCGAATCGTCAAACGAAGCTCTTCAGCTTGTTGCCATTCTTCTTTAAATACGTGATTGAAAAAAGGTATCAAGGCTTTACTAGCTTGATGAACCTTTCGAATATGTTCTTCCATTGGTTTGATAGGAGATTTTGCAAATACTCCTAGAAACGCGTTTGTTGGCATAACTGACCCTTAAATCAATTTAGTATGCTGTGCGGCGTGAATTTTACAGTAATAAGCGCGATTGTGAACGCTTTTTCTTGTTGAACCGCCGGCAAACTAAAAAAAAATGATAATTTGTCGTTCAAATAAAAAAGTTCATTTTTAAAAATTACAATGACTTTTCTATATCTTCTTGAGATGTATGGCGAATATCCTTACCGTTAACAAAATAAATGATGTATTCAGCAATATTTTGACAGCGGTCACCAATACGCTCTAATGAGCGAACCGACCACACTAAATCCATAATTTTAGGAATTGAGCGTGGGTCTTCCATCATGTAGGTCATAATTTGACGAGTAATCGCTTCGTATTCTCTATCAACTTTAGCATCTTCTTTATGTACTGCAAACGCACACTGTACATCCATTCGTGCAAATGCATCGAGCACATCGTGCAGCATTTTAGATACTTGACGCCCCATGTTTTCTATATTTACTAATAGATCTTGTTGATCCTTAGTAAATGAGTCTAGTGCAACTTTAGCAATTCGTTTAGCTTCATCACCAATTCTTTCTAAATCAGCAATGGTTTTGGCAATCGCAACCACCAGCCGTAAGTCACTCGCGGCTGGCTGACGACGTGCAATAATACGGGTGCACTCTTCGTCGATGCTCACTTCCATCGCATTCACTTTATAGTCGCTTTCACGTACTTTTTGCGCCAACACTGCATCATTCTGGCTAACCGCATCAAGCGCACTATTAAGCTGTTGCTCAACAAGCCCACCCATACTTAGCACCAGGTTGCGCACATTTTCTAGCTCTTGATTAAAGCGCCCAGAAATATGTTTATTAATGTTATGTTCCATAATTACCTTCTCTGTAAATTTTGTTGCACCGCATTATCTCCACGGCATTAACCATAACGTCCGGTGATATAGTCTTCTGTTTTTTTCTTGCTGGGGGTGGTAAACAAGGTGTTGGTGTCTGAATATTCGATTAGTTCACCCATATACATAAAGGCCGTTTGATCCGACACACGCGCCGCTTGTTGCATGTTATGAGTGACAATAACCACGGTAAATTTGTTCTTTAAATCATTGATCAGCTCTTCTATAACGAGCGTAGAGATAGGGTCGAGCGCAGAGGTGGGCTCATCCAGCAGCAGTACTTCGGGCTCAATGGCTATCGAACGCGCAATCACTAAACGCTGTTGCTGTCCCCCCGATAAACCAAAGGCACTGTCGTGTAGCCGGTCTTTTACTTCATCCCACAGCGCGGCACCGCGAAGTGATTGCTCTACTACTTCGTCTAGCTTACGTTTATCTTTAATACCTTGTAAGCGTAGGCCATAGACGACATTTTCGTAGATTGATTTAGGAAACGGGTTCGGGCGCTGAAATACCATGCCCACGTTACGACGCAGCGCAGCCACATCGACGTTTTTATCGTAAATATTTTGCCCGTGCAGCAGTATTTCACCTTCGATACGACAACTATCTACTAGGTCGTTCATGCGGTTAATACAGCGTAATAACGTCGACTTACCACAGCCCGATGGGCCGATAAATGCCGTTACTTGGCCTTTCGGTATATCCATATTTACGTTATCCAGCGCTTGCTTGTCACCGTAATAAAGGTCGAGATCTTTGATCTGCAACGCGGTTTGATCTGCGGTTAAATTGTTTAAGTCTAACTTTAAGCCTGTATTAGCTTGGTTAACTTGTGGCGCGACTGTAATCATGTTTGTTACCTATAAAATCTGATTAATGCTCAAGCGATCTGAATTTTTCACGTAAATGATTACGTATACCAATCGCTGTTATGTTGAGAGTAATGATCACCGAGACCAATAAAAACGCAGTGGCATATACCAACGGACGCGCCGCTTCAACATTTGGGCTTTGGAAACCCACATCATAGATATGAAAACCTAAATGCATAAATTTTCTATCTAAATGAAAATAAGGGAAGTTACCATCAAGCGGCAAAGTGGGAGCCATTTTAACCACACCCACTAACATAAGTGGTGCCACTTCGCCCGCAGCCCGTGCAACAGCAAGGATTAAACCGGTCATAATCGCCGGGCTTGCCATCGGAATCACGATACGCCATAAAGTTTCAACTTTGGTTGCGCCCAGCGCTAAAGAGCCATCGCGCACTGTACTTGGAATGCGTGATAACCCCTCTTCTGTCGATACAATAACCACTGGCAAAGTGAGTATTGCTAAGGTTAACGCCGACCACATAACACCCGGCGTGCCAAATACTGGCGTTGGCGCTGCCTCAGGATAAAATAATTGATCTAAGCTGCCGCCTAACATATAAACAAAAAAGCCTAAACCAAACACACCGTAAACGATAGAAGGCACACCGGCTAAGTTAATTACCGCAATTCGAATCATTTTAGTAACCGCGTTTTTAGCCGCATATTCATGTAAGTAAATCGCGGCAATCACGCCAAATGGCGTCACAATTACCGCCATTAGCATCACCATAAATACGGTACCAAATATAGCCGGAAAGACACCGCCCTCGGTATTGGCTTCGCGTGGATCATCCGACACAAATTTACCTAACTGCACAAAGTAATGGCCAAGTTTGGCAAAAAAGCCCATATCATTTGGAAACCACACATCTAACACTTGATACAATGGAATCGTCACCACTTCGCCGCGCATATCCTTAACCATTACTTGGTCACGCTGTGCTTGTTTGCGCAATGCAAACAGTTGCTTTTCCAGTACCGCGTAGTCGGCACGAAGTTTACTACGCGCTTGAGCAAGCTCGGCAACCCGCTCATCGGTCAACTCGTTATCGAGTAGGTAGCTTTTTTCTTTTAAGCGTAAACGCTCCAGTTCATAGTTAATATGGCCAATTTCGCCATTTTGTAAATCTAACGCTTCGTCGTTGAGCGCCACAGCTCGCTCTACCAAAGCGTAGAGGCTGTCAACTTTATCATTAGTAACCACTTGGCCGTCTTTGATCACGCTTTCAACGTAACCATAAAAGTTACCATTTTTACTGCGCTCAAATACCGCAAGGGTGGACGGCGTTGATCTTGTTTTAATATCGGTTTCTAAGATCCAGCGAAAATCTAAATCGACATATTCACGGTTACCGGTTTTTATTAGTAAGCGTTCAAACTCGTCTTTATCGAATGCCGCTACATCGACGCCAGTGGCTGCTAAACGCGCTCTGGGCACCATTTCTCTATCATAAACTTCACCAATCACCGTTTGCTTGGCAATTGAGCCTTCTAATTCAAATTGCACCACTTCAGAGGGCCAAAAGAAGCTCAAGCCTTTCCAGGCTATCATTGCTAACAAGCCAATTACTGAAATTAAGCTGATGCTTACAGCACCACCAGTCATCCATATCCAAGGAGAACCAGACTTAAACCACTGCTTTACCATGTCATGTTTCTCCGCTTACATTGAACTGTATTTTTCACGCAATTGCTGACGAACAAATTCAGCAATGGTGTTAAAAATAAAAGTAAATATGAATAGTACAAACGCTGCTAAAAATAAAATACGATAATGTGAACTACCCACTTCCGACTCTGGCATTTCAACCGCTATGTTAGCCGCTAAAGTACGCATGCCTTGGAACACACTCCAATCCATAATCGGGGTGTTTCCGGTTGCCATCAGCACTATCATGGTTTCACCTACCGCACGACCTAACCCCATCATCACCGCCGAGAAAATACCCGGGCTGGCAGTTAGCAACACCACGCGTACCAATGTTTGCCACTGAGTGGCCCCCAAAGCTAACGAACCGTTTGATAAGTGCTTAGGGACACTGAACACCGCATCTTCTGCTATTGAAAATATGGTAGGAATAACCGCAAAGCCCATCGCAATCCCCACTACCAACGAGTTACGTTGATCGAAGGTCATCCCCAGTTCATTGGTCAAATATTGGCGCACATTGCCATCAAACATCCACAACTCTATGGTTTCGCTCATCGCAAACGACAGCCAGCCAATAAATAACACCACTGGAATAAGTATAATTGAGTGCGACCCTTCAGGTATTTTATGGCGAATACTGGCGGGTAATTTAGTCCAGGCGAGCGCCGTAGCCAACACGCCCAAAGGCAGCAGTACAAGCAGCCCAACAATGGCTGGCAAATGTACTTCTATCAGTGGCGCTAACCACAGGCCAGCTAAAAAGCCTAAAATTACGGTGGGTAAGGCCTCCATAATTTCGACCGTGGGCTTAACCACTTTACGCAATTCACTCGACATGAAATACGCGGTATAAATAGCGGCAGAAATAGCAATCGGAACCGCAAATAACATGGCATAAAATGCCGCTTTTAAGGTACCAAATGAAATGGGCACTAACGAAAATTTAGACTCAAAGTCATCACTGGCCGAGGTCGATTGCCAAATGTAACCCGGCTCTGGGTAACCTTCGTACCATACTTCTTGCCACAGCGCCGACCACGTAACTTCGGGGTGTTCGTTGCTAATATCTAATACCGTTAGTTTGTTATCCGCTAAAATTAGCGCGGCATTGGCACGCGGTGCAATCGCAAAGTTGTTAATTGCGCCTTCGCTCACTTTTCCTTGCCATAATTTAGCTTCACTGGTGGTGTAATACACCCCTAGCTCACCATTGCTGCTAGTGGTAAAAAATGTGCGGCGATAGAATTCAGTAAAAATATTTAACTTAGTTTGTTTGCTGGTTTCGAAGGCACGAATTTTTTGATATTCACGGCCGCTGTCGGTGTTTACTTCAAACCACTGTGACACTTTACCATTATCGTTAGCTAACATGAGTGAGTTAGCACCCGCTAACAATTGAGCCGAAACAATATTGGCATTTTCTTCATTAGCCGAAAGTAACTGAATCTGTTCTACACTGCTTGGGTAGCGGGTATCGTATACGTAAATCTGGTTTGCCGAGCGCACAAATACTCGCGTAGTATCGGGCGATATGAGTAATTCATCCACGCGTCCTGCTACATCTAACTCGGTACGCTCAACCACCCATTCAACCTCACCGCTAAACATATTTTCTTCAGCAACAAAGCTGCTAAACAGCACTCGCTTATCACTAGTAAGTGCCACTACGGCGGTTTTATCTTCATAGTGACTAAACGCAAAACGCGTGATCGCGGCGCCTTGTTCATCTACTGCTAAAGCAATTTCGCCTAACGGGTAATCGAGTCGTGGGGTAAGCTGGCGCTCGTTATTGGGAAATGTCACGGTAAATTTAGGTATCACAATCCTGATGCTACCATTTTCTAAACCGTAGGCGTATTGCCCCTGAAACGGTGCACTGGTGGCAAAACTAGTGACATTGCTGGCTAGGTTAACATTAAGGCTGCTGAGTTTTTTACCAACCTGATCTTTTTCAATGCTGTAAAAGTCAACGCTCCCTTGCTGGCTAAGTAAATACGCCACCTCGGTTTGCTCTTCAACACCAATACCCACTATTTGCTCAGCATTAGTTACATTGAAGCTATTGCGTTGCTCCACCTTTGCTGATTCAAAAATAGGCTGCACTACATAAAGAAGGTAAAAGAATATTAATAACAAAGCTATTAATACCATTACTCCGCCTGCGGTAATACCAAACTTCGCAAGCCGGTCTTTAAATAGACGGCTTCGATCCGTATTAAAAGTCGGTTTATTCGGATTGGAAGTCATCAAAACATCCTTTAATCTTAACGTTGCGTAGATTATATTTCATCAAAGTGACAGTAATGTTACAGCGGTAATAATTATTTATCGTCGCTGAAAAAGTAGCTAACGGGCTAGGTTATCGCGTGTTTATGAACTAAATATTATATTTATTGGACAAACTATTTATCGAGGTCAATACTCTGGGGGTATTTAATAAATAACAATGGCTTAATAGGGTTAGGCACTAACACCTGTTAACCGCCTAACTTTTAGTCACTCCCCATTATATTTACATTAAATAACAGCACTTAATGCCTATGCATTTACCTTATTTGGGCTTAAAGAAGAGAGCTATTTATGAAGCAGTTAGTTATAACTATTTTAGGGCAAGATCGCCCCGGGTTAGTAGAAAACATTTCATCAGTTATTTTAGCCAACCACGGCAATTGGTTAAGCAGTAACTTAAGTCATTTACTTGGGCATTTTGCCGGCATTATTCAAATTGAAGTGGCAGAGGAGCATCTACAATCGCTGCAAAATGCACTGAATGCACTGCCCAAACTCGATGTGCGTATCGAAACCGGCAATACTGAAATTGAGCCCGCTGAGCGTGAACAGCTTAACTTTGTTATTACTGGTAACGACCGTCCCGGCATAGTGCAAGAGCTGGCAAGTGTGATTCGTCATAAAGGCGCTAATATCACCCATTTAAACTCACGCCAGCAAAGCGCACCTAATTGGGGAGTGCCTATTTTTAACGCGGTAGCGACAGTCACCTTGCCCAACGGCATGAAAAAAGATGAAGTGATTGAAGCATTAGAATCTATCACCAGCGACTTAATTGTGGATGTCGAAAAAGTTTAATAGCATAACGGCGCCGCTATATGCTGCGCCGTTATTTAGTAATACGCTTTGCTTTACATATCAATATGACGATTAATACTTTGCACCATTTGCCTTAATCCTTGCTGCTCTAGCTGCAGTATCTGCCCTAGCTTTTCTTTACCATCTGCCGTTTGCGTTTTACCCGCTAAATACTCATACGCATCGATTACTTTTTGGTGTTGCGCAGATAAATAACCTTGAATTGCCTGTTCATCCAATTGGGTACTGCGATCGAGATCAGTAAAATTAAGTAGCTCTGGGTTTTGCGCAAAATACTCATAGCAATAGGTGTCTAAGGTATTGATTTCGGTGATCACTTTAAAGCCCATTAAGTCTTCGGTAAGCTTTTTTTCATACTGAATGCAGTAATCTATTAATTGCATATTATGCTCACCAAGTAGCTCTCTTACACTGTAAAAGTTAGCCGCCATTTGCGTGTGAAACAAAATGGTCCAATCGTACATTTGTTGAATTGTTTTAACTTGCATGCGTTTTCCTTACCGAGTTAAGCTAAGTAACTAACCTTATGCGTTAATCATGCCAAACAAAAACCTATTTATAATCAAACAAATAAAA